>JAFAMT010000311.1 GCA_019233085.1 Herbaspirillum sp. | reverse complement strand
GGCTTCCTGGGCGCTGTCGTCCTTGCTGTCCGACATCAGCAGGTCCACGTTGAGGAAGTTGGTGCCGTACTTGTAGCCGCTGGCGTGCTGGAAGTTGACAATGTTCTTGCTGATGTCCTGCGTGTTGTACGGCTCTGCAAAGCGGGTACCGTAACGGTAGCCGATCGAGTTGTCGGCCCAGTCGGCGGCGTGCGCCGACAGGCTGCAGGCGGTCGAGGCGACCAGCGCTGCCATCATCCAGTGTTTCCCCTTGATGCTCTTTTCCATACATTTCTCCCTGGTTTGCTTCATGAAAAATTTGTGTTGACAGGGCTGCCCTCCCGTCCAACGCAGCACCTTGCTCTCCCCGCTGCGCTGTGCGTCCCGGACACCCTGCCTTGCTCACCTTGTCAAATAAGGCCGGGCAAATTGCCTACACGATTGCCGACATCCATACCGACCGGAGCCGATAGGCAAGGCCCGTGCCAGCCCATGCAAGACGCGTAGAATTGCCTCGATGCAGGCAGATGAATACGAGCCCGGCGCGTGATCCGGCCATCCTGCTCCCGCACACAGGGGCGCATGGTAGCCGAGCCGACGCCCGGCCCAAAGAGAAAAGCGATCTGCCGACGGATTTTTACAAAGGATTGTCGACAATCAACTACAGAATCGCCAGCACGACATAAACGGCGAAGTTCCCGCCAGATGGGGCCTATAGCGGGGTGCGTGCTATTTTTTTTAGTGCATTTCTTTCTACTAAGGTGCAGCAGAGCACCAATTTGTTGCAAATGGGTTTTTTGATTGTCGACAAAAATCACGCCGGCTGTTGATCGGCCTGGGCGCTCAGCGGCAAGCGCGAGCCCGATTCCCCGCATGCTTGCCGGGCTTGGCACATTAAATGCTTTTAAGGGTCTGTCAAAGCACCCCAGGCAGGACCTGTATGTCGGCCACGGGGTGCGCTTATATCAATGAGGAAAGGGAAGTCCATCGTGCAATTGAGCAAGCTCTCCAAACTGGGCGCGGCCCTGCTGCTGGCCACAACCTGCTCGGCCGTGCTGGCACAGGAAACCAAGATCAAGTTCCAGCTGGACTGGCGCTTCGAGGGCCCGTCCGCCCTGTTCCTGGTGGCCAAATCCAAGGGCTACTTCGCCCAGGAAAAACTGGATGTCACCATCGACGCCGGCAACGGTTCCGGCAATGCGGTCAACCGTGTGGCCTCGGGGACCTATGACATGGGCTTTGCCGACATGGCCGCCCTGATGGAATTTTCGGCCAACAATACCGACGCCCCCAGCAAGCCGGTGGGCGTGATGATGGTCTACAACGACACGCCGGCCGCCATCTTCTCGCTCAAGAAGAGCGGCATCCGCAAACCCGCCGACCTGGCTGGCAAGAAGCTGGGCTCGCCGGTGTTCGACGCCGGCCGCCGCGCCTACCCGATCTTCGCCAAGGCCAACGGCCTGGACGCCGCCAAAGTGCAGTGGACCAGCATGGACCCGCCACTGCGCGAGACCATGCTGGCGCGCGGCGACGTCGATGCCATCACCGGTTTCTATTTCACCTCGCTGCTGAACCTCAATGCCCGTGGCATCAAGGATGAAGACATCAACGTGATGATGTATCCGGACTATGGCGTGCGCCTGTACGGCAACGCCATCATCGCCTCCGACACCATGGTCAAGCAGAAGCCGGAGGCCATCAAGGGCTTCCTGCGCGCCTTCGCCAAGGCCAGCCGCGACGTGATGGCCCATCCGGAAGCCGCCATCAAGGTCCTCAAGGAGCGCGATGGCCTGATCGACGAAAAGCTGGAACTGCGCCGCCTGAAGCTGGCCATCGCCAGCGCCATCGCCACGCCCCATGCGAAGTCGGAAGGCTATGGCCAGGTGTCCGGCCCGCGCCTGACGCTGATGGCCTCGCAGGTGTCGGACGCCTATGGCACCAAGACCCGCGTCAACGCCGACAAGATCTGGAATGGCAGCTTCCTCCCTTCCAGGGAAGAGCTGGATGTGTTCCCCAAGTAAGCCGGGGCATCGGGCACATCAGGATTAAGCGCTGTGCCTTCCTGGCTTGTTAGAAATACGCTGTTGAAAACTTAGTTTCAGTCACTTGCCGCCGGGAAACCGATCCGATCCGAAAACTAAGTTTCCAGGTCGCCGATCATTGGTATCACATCGGTTTCCCGGCTGGCAGAACAGAAGAAAAACGACCCGATCCATGAGCGAACCCTTCGTCGATTTCCGCCACGTCTACCTGGCCTATGATGGCGCCACCGAATTCGCGGTGGAAGACATCGACCTGCAGACCCGGGCTGGCGAATTCATCGCCATCGTCGGCCCCTCCGGCTGTGGCAAATCCACTTTCATGAAGCTGGCCACGGGCCTGAAGCAGCCCAATCGCGGCAGCGTGGTCATCGGTGGCCAGGCCGTGACCGGGCCGCTGAAGTTCGTCGGCATGGCCTTCCAGGCGCCCACGCTGTTGCCCTGGCGCACGACGCTGGAGAACGTGCTGCTGCCGCTGGAGATCGTCGAACCGTATCGCCGCGACTTCAAGCAGAAGAAGGCGGAATACACCGAGCGCGCCCTGAAGCTGCTGAAGACCGTGGGCCTGGACGGCTATGCCGACAAGTTCCCCTGGCAGCTGTCGGGCGGCATGCAGCAGCGCGCCTCGATCTGCCGCGCGCTCATCCACGAACCCAAGATGTTGCTGCTGGACGAACCCTTCGGCGCCCTCGATGCCTTTACCCGCGAGGAGCTGTGGTGCGTGCTGCGCGACCTGTGGGCCGAGCGCCGCTTCAACGTCATCCTGGTCACGCACGACCTGCGCGAGGCGGCTTTCCTGGCCGACACCATCTATGTGATGAGCAAGCGCCCGGGCCGCATCGTGGTCAAGCGCGACAATCCGCTGCCGCGCCCCTGCGAGCTGGAAACCACCTATACCGACGCCTTCAACGCCCTGGTGCACGAGCTGCGCGAGCACATCGGCCACGTGCGCAATACCTGACCCGGCCAAGAACAGATCATGACCAAACCCTTCTCCGGAAAACTCAACCAGGCCGCCACCACGCTGGCACCCTGGATCCTGCTCATCGTCATCCTGGGCATCTGGCAATTCATCTGCAGCGTGTGGAGCGTGTCCGACTTCATCTTCCCCAGCCCGGCCTCGATCCTGCAGGCGATGGTGGAATTTTCCGGTCCCATCACCGAGCACGCACTCTCGACCTTCTGGGTCACCATGGTGGGCTTTGCCATCGCCGTGGCGGTGGGGGTGACGCTGGGCTTTCTCATCGGTTCCTCGCCCATGCTGTATGCCGCTGCCTATCCCTTGATGACGGCCTTCAATGCCTTGCCCAAGGCGGCCTTCGTACCGGTGCTGGTGGTCTGGTTCGGCATCGGCGCGGGACCGGCGATCCTGACGGCCTTCCTGATCTCCTTCTTCCCCATCATGGTCAACATCGCCACCGGCCTGGCCACGCTGGAGCCGGAACTGGAAGATGTATTGCGGGTGCTGGGCGCGCGCCGCATGGATATCCTGCTCAAAGTGGGCCTGCCGCGCTCCATGCCCTACTTCTTTGCCTCGCTCAAGGTGGCCATCACGCTGGCCTTCGTGGGCTCGACCGTGTCCGAGATGAATGCCTCCAACCAGGGCATCGGCTATCTGCTGGTATCGGCCGGATCGTCCATGAAGATGCCGCTGGCCTTCGCCGGCCTGGTGGTGATCGGCGCCATGGCCATGGCCATGTATGAGTTGTTTGCCATCATCGAACGACGTACCACGGCCTGGGCGCATCGCGGAAAATGAGGTTTTGCGCAGCGGCGGCCGCACAAACCGCGCCAACCATGCAAAAGCGGTAGGCGGCACAGCACAATTTGACTATGATGACGCGCGTACAACGCCCCGGCCCGCAGCCGGCAGGCCGGACTGGCGAAGGGGCCAGCCGATTCAGACAGAGAACCTCAAAGAACGACAGGGAAATCACGTGAGCGCAGTTCCACTCCGCCTTGAAATCAGCCACGTCCGCAAGGCCTATCCGGGCGTGCTGGCCAACGACGACGTCAGCCTGACAGTGGCGCCCGGCGAGATCCATGCCGTACTCGGCGAAAATGGCGCCGGCAAATCCACGCTGATGAAGATCATCTTCGGTGCCGTCAAACCCGATGCCGGCGAGATCCGCTGGAACGGCGAGACGGTGCAGATCGCCAACCCGCAGGTGGCGCGCAAGCTGGGCATTGCCATGGTGTTCCAGCATTTCTCGCTGTTCGATACCCTGACCGTCACCGAGAACATCGCCCTGGGCCTGGATGCCAAGACCGACCTGAAGGAACTGGCCGAGCGCATCACCCGTACCGGCGAAAAGTACGGACTGGAACTGGAACCGCAGCGCCACGTGCACACCCTCTCGGTGGGCGAGCGCCAGCGCGTGGAAATCGTGCGCGCCCTGCTGACCGAGCCGCAACTGCTGATCCTGGACGAACCGACCTCGGTGCTGACCCCGCAGGCTGTGGAAAAACTCTTCGTCACCCTGCGCCGCCTGGCCGACGAGGGTTGCAGCATCCTCTACATCAGCCACAAGCTCGACGAGATCCGCGCGCTGTGCCATAGCGCCACCGTCATGCGCGGTGGCCGGGTGACCGGCAACTGCGATCCGCGCAATGAGAGCAGCGCCAGCCTCTCGCGCATGATGATCGGTGACGAGCTGGTGCGCCTGCAGCGCGAGCGCAATCCTGATTCGCAGCGCAACGAGCGCAAGCTGCATGTCAATCGTCTTTCGCTGCCCAAGGCCCATCTGTTCGCCACAGAACTCAAGGACATCGAGTGCGAAGTGCGGGCCGGCGAGATCGTCGGCATTGCCGGCGTCTCCGGCAACGGCCAGCAGGAATTGCTGGCGGCGCTCTCGGGCGAGGATCAGCGTGCCGCCCCCAACATGATCATGCTGGGTGGCAAGCCGGTGGGTGATCTCTCGCCCAATCCGCGCCGCGCCGCCGGCCTGGGACTGGTGCCGGAAGAACGCCTGGGGCGTGGAGCGGTGCCAACCCTGTCGCTGACGGCCAATATGCTGCTGTCGCACCAGAAGGCGCCTTATGTGAAGCACGGCATGATCGACTTCGGCTTCACCCGTCGGGCGGCGGCTTCCATCATCGATCGCTTCAAGGTCAAGGCGGCCGGCCCCGATGCCTTGGCCAAGAGCCTCTCGGGCGGCAACCTGCAGAAATTCATCGTCGGCCGCGAGATGGAGCGCAAGCCGGCGGTGTTCGTGGTGGCCCAGCCGACCTGGGGTGTGGACGTGGGCGCTGCTGCGCAGATCCACGGTGAAATCCTGAAACTGAAACAGGAAGGTTGTGCCGTGCTGGTGATCTCGGAAGAACTTGACGAACTATTCGCGTTATGTGATCGCCTGCACGTGATCGCCAAGGGCCGGCTCTCGCCCTCCATTCCAATTGAACAGGCCACCCGCGAACAGGTGGGCGTGTGGATGAGCGGCCTGTGGGATGACGCCGCAGCAAGCGGTGCGGAGGTGCGCCATGGCTGAGCGCATGAGTTTCCCGCTGCGCCTGGAGTTGCGCGGCGCACCGTCGAAGACGATGACCTATCTCTCACCGGTCATCGCCATCGTCGCCACGCTGCTGCTGGGGGCGCTGCTGTTCCTGGCCCTGGGCAAGGACCCGCTGGCCGGGTTGAAGGTCTTCCTGGTCGATCCCTTCAATGGCAAGCGCGCCATCAGCGAACTGCTGTTGAAGTCGATCCCGCTGATCCTGTGTGCGCTGGGCCTGGCAGTGTGCTTCCGCGCCAGCATCTGGAACATCGGTGCCGAAGGCCAGTTCACCGTCGGCGCCCTGTGCTCGGGCGCAGTGCTGGTCTGGCTGGACGTGCCAGGCCACGGCATCTCCGGCGGCATGGGCCTGGTGCTGATGATCGTGGCCGGCGTGATCGGCGGCGCGCTGTGGGCGGCCATCACCGCCTTCCTGCGCGACCAGTTCAATGCCAATGAGATCCTGGTCTCGCTGATGCTGACCTATGTGGCGCAGCTGCTGCTGATGTGGGCCGTGAACGGTCCGCTGAAGGATCCCAATGGCATGAACTTCCCGCAGTCCAAGGTGTTCTCGGGCGAGTTCATGCTGCCCATGCTGATCTCGGGCACGCGCCTGCACATCGGCTTTGCGGTGGCCATCGTCGCGGCGGTGCTGATGGCGATCTTCATGATGCGCAGCCTGCGCGGCTTCTCGCTGATGGTGGGCGGCGTGGCGCCCCATGCGGCGCGCTATGCGGGCTTCTCGGCACGCTCGGCGCTGTGGGTGTCGCTCTTGATCTCGGGCGCCTTCGCCGGCCTGGCCGGTGCCTTCGAAATCGCCGGCCCGATCGGCCAGCTTCTGCCTTCGGTGTCGCCGGGCTATGGCTTCGCGGCCATCATCGTAGCCTTCATCGGTCGCCTGCACCCGGTCGGCGCGATCCTGGGCGGGCTGATCATGTCGCTGCTGTATCTGGGTGGCGAACTGGCGCAGTCGCGCCTGGGCCTGCCCTCGGCCATCACGGGCGTGTTCCAGGGCATGCTGCTGTTCCTGCTGCTGGCCTGCGATACGTTGATCGACTACCGCCTGGCGTGGAAAAAGAAAGTCTAAGGAATCAGGACAGGACATGGAACAACTCGCTCCCCTCATCGCGGCCTCCATCAACGCCGGCACGCCCCTGCTGCTGGCGGCCATCGGCCTGTTGATCAATGAACGCTCGGGCGTGCTCAACCTGGGCGCCGAAGGCATGATGCTGGTATCGGCCATCGCCGGCTTTGCGGTGGGCTATGCCACCAAGAGTCCACTCCTGGGCTTTGCCGCCGGGGCCGTGTGCGGCATGCTGATGGCCACGCTCTTTGCCTGGCTGGCGCTGCGCCTGGCGACCAACCAGGTCGCCACGGGACTGGCGCTGTCGATCTTCGGCGCGGGCCTGTCGGCCTTCGTGGGCCAGCGTTTCGTCGGCCTGGCGCTGCCGGCGCAGCCGAACTCGGTACCGCTGCTGCGCGACATCCCCTTCCTGGGCCAGGCACTGTTCCACCAGCACTGGATGAGCTACCTGGCCTTCGCCCTCTGCCTGGCCAGCATCTGGTTCCTCTATCGCACGCGCGCCGGCCTGGTGCTGCGCGCCGTGGGTGAGTCGCCCGAGTCGGCCCATGCGCTGGGCTATTCGGTACGTGGCATCCGCTACCTGGCCTTGCTCTTCGGGGGCGCCTGCTGCGGACTGGCCGGAGCCTACATGTCACTGGTCTACACCCCGATGTGGGTCGAGGGCCTGGTGGCCGGGCGCGGTTGGATCGCTCTGGCGCTGACGGCCTTCGCGACCTGGCGGCCGGCACGCGTCTTGCTGGGTTCGCTGCTGTTCGGCGGCGTCACCATCGCCCAGTTCTACCTGCAGGGCATGGGGGTGACCGTCCCCTCGCAGATCCTGTCGATGGCCCCTTACCTGGCCACCATCGTGGTGTTGGCGCTGATCTCGCGCAACCCGGACTGGATCCGCCTGAACATGCCGGCTTCGCTGGGCAAGCCGTTCCGCCCGGGCGCCTCCTGAATTTGATCCACTCGTTTTTGTAGCAGCACCTGCATTTATCCACTGACCTTGAGGGAGAACACAATGAAGATTTCGCGCAGGGCATCGTTGACGATGCTCGCCACCCTGGCGGCAGCAACCCTGATCGGTTGCGGCAAGAAGGAAGAACCCGCCGCTGCCGCGCCTGCTGCGGCACCGGCTGCGGCCGCACCGGCGGCTGATCCGCTGAAGGTCGCCTTCGTCTACATCGGCCCGGTCGGCGACGCCGGCTGGACCTTCGCCCACGACAAGGGCCGCAAGGCGGTGGAAGAGAAGTTCGGCGACAAGGTCAAGACCACCTTCGTGGAAAACATCCCCGAATCCGCTGCCGATGCGGAACGCGTCTTCCGCCAGCTGGCCACCGATGGCAACAAGCTGATCTTCGGCACCACCTTCGGCTACATGGAAGCCATGCTGAAGGTCGCCAAGGAATTCCCGGACGTCAAGTTCGAGCACGCCACCGGCTTCAAGACCGCCGACAACCTGGCGCAATACGATGTGCGCACCTATGAAGGCGCCTACCTGGCCGGCGTGGTCGCGGGCAAGATGAGCAAGTCCGGCAAGCTGGGCGTGGTGGCGTCGGTGCCGATTCCCGAAGTGATCCGCAACATCGACTCCTTCACCCTGGGTGCGCGTTCGGTCAACCCCAAGGCCACCACGGCCGTGGTATGGGTCAACAAGTGGTTCGATCCGGGCAAGGAACGTGAAGCCGCCACCACCCTGATCGGCCAGGGCGTCGACGTGCTGATGCAGAACACCGACTCGGCCGCCGTGGTCCAGACCGCGCAGGAAAAGGGCGTCTACGCCTTCGGCTGGGACAGCGACATGACCAGCTTCGGCCCCAAGGCCCACCTGGCTGCCTCCATGATCAACTGGGGCGTGTACTACACCGCCCGCGTGCAGGCGGTGCTGGATGGTTCGTGGAAGACCAGCACCAGCTGGATCGGCCTGAAGGAAAACGGCATCGACCTGGCCGCCTTCAATCCTGAACTGCCGGCCGACGTGAAGACCCTGGTGGAAGAGCGCAAGAAGGGCATCGTTGATGGCTCCGCGCCGATCTGGAAGGGTCCGATCAAGGACAACGCCGGCAAGGAAGTGCTGGGCAAGGATGCCGTGGCCGATGACGGCTTCCTGCATGGCATCAAGTTCTACGTCGAAGGCGTGGACGGCAAGGTACCGGGCTGATGCAACGTGGCGCGCCCAGGCGCGCCCGGTGACAGCGCAAGACCGCCGGCACTGCGAGGTGCCGGCGGTTTTTTTATGGAGCGGCAACATCGGAGGGAAGCGAAAATGCTTTCCTTCATTTCCATCAGGCATTTTTCGTCTTATCGTGGGACAGCCGTGGAAATGTCCCCATCCATCCCCTCAAAACCCCCGAGCCGCCGCTATCACAGCCGCATCCAGCCTGTATAATGCACAGCCAATATCTGCCGGAAGCTGGCGTTTTCCTTCACTTCTAGCAGCAATCAACATCTAGATTTATGCAAAAAGCCCGCAAACCGATCGAGATCAAGATTTCCACCGTGGTTGCCATTTCGGCAATCCTGCATGAAACCGACCCGGCCTCGCTGGAACAGGCCTTGAAGGAAATGACCGGCGGCGTCGCCGACTTCTTCGAGGACGAATTCGCGGTACTGGACATCGGCACCCTGGATGCCGAGGCTGCCGCCGGCATCGACTGGAGCGCCGTGGTGGCGCTGTTCAAGCGTTTCCGCCTCAACACCGTGGCCGTGCGCAATGCGCCGCAAGACTTGCACGCCGGCATCGTCGCGCATGGCCTGGCCATCGACAATTCGGCCGTCGCCGGCGCCGGCACGGCCAATGCGCGTGCCCAGGAAGCCGCCAAGCAAGACAGCGCACCGGCCCCTGCTGCTGCGCCAGTGGCCCCGGCAGCCCCGGCACCGGCTCCCGTGCAGCCTGTGGCCAATACCGTCGTGATCGATACCCCGGTGCGTGCCGGCCAGCGCATCTATGCGCGTGGCGCTGACCTGGTCGTGCTGGCCGTGGTCAACAACGGCGCCGAGCTGATCGCCGATGGCTGTATCCACGTCTACGCGCCGCTACGTGGCCGCGCGCTGGCCGGCGCCTCCGGCAACACCGAGGCGCGCATCTTTGCCGCATCGCTGGAGGCGGAACTGGTTTCCATCGCCGGAGTCTATCGAACCTTCGAGAACGGTCACGCGCCCGAGCTCGCGGGCAAGCAGGTGCAAGTGCGCCTGCAGGGCGAGCGCATCGACGTGCTGCAGATGCAGGCCTCGTAAGAGGCTGCGGTAAATAATTTACTGAATCCAGCCGGGACCCACCGGCGTACTGTTCTTCTTAAGGAGTTTTTCGTGGCAAAAATCATCGTTGTGACTTCGGGTAAGGGCGGCGTCGGCAAAACGACGTCGAGCGCCAGTTTCGCATCGGGCCTGGCCATGCGCGGCCACAAGACGGCCGTGATCGACTTCGACGTCGGCCTGCGCAACCTGGACCTGATCATGGGTTGCGAACGCCGCGTGGTGTATGACCTGATCAACGTCATCAACAAGGAAGCCACCCTGAACCAGGCCCTGATCAAGGACAAGCACTGCGACAACCTGTTCATCCTGCCGGCCTCGCAGACCCGCGACAAGGACGCCCTGACCGAGGAAGGCGTGGAACGCGTGCTGGGTGACCTCTCGAAGATGGACTTCGAATACATCATCTGCGACTCCCCCGCCGGCATCGAACACGGTGCGGTCATGGCGCTGACCTTTGCCGACGAGGCCATCGTGGTCTCCAACCCGGAAGTGTCCTCGGTGCGCGACTCTGACCGCATCCTGGGCATCATCCAGGCCAAGTCGCGTCGCGCCTCCTCGGGTGGCGAGCCGGTCAAGGAACACCTGTTGATCACCCGCTATTCGCCCAAGCGCGTCGAAGACGGCGAGATGCTCTCATATACCGACGTGCAGGAAATCCTGCGCATCCCCCTCATCGGCATCATCCCCGAGTCGGAGAGCGTGCTGCAGGCGTCCAACCAGGGTTCCCCCGCGATCCACATGAAGGACAGCGATGTGGCGCAGGCCTACCAGGACGTGGTATCGCGCTTCCTCGGCGAGACTGTCGATCTGCGTTTCACCACCTACGAAAAGCCGGGTTTCCTGCAGCGTATCTTCGGAGGTAAATGATATGTCCCTGCTTTCTTTCCTCTTCCCCAACAAGCCCAAGAGCGCGGTGGCGGCGAAGGAGCGGCTGCAGATCATCATCGCCCGCGAACGCTCCAACGGCCGCCAGGGCCCGGACTTCCTGCCGGCACTGCACAAGGAATTGATCGAGGTGATTTCCAAGTACACCAAGGTCAATGCCGACGACATCAAGATCTCGCTGGACCGCCAGGGCAACCTGGAGGTGCTGGACGTGAACGTGGTGCTGCCCGACACCGACGTGCCGGCGGCGTGAGTGCCGCAACGGCGAGCGCATGAACCAGGCTCGCCGCGCAGCGAGGGCAGCTCCGGCTGCCCTTTCGTTTATATGAACACCCTTGCCCACTGAAGCCCTTGCCTGTTGCGATGAAGATCGGGATCCTCTGCTCCGACGCCGATACCGTCACCCTGGTCAGCCAGCTGGCCGAACGCCACGACTGCACCGTCCATGCCAGCCCTGCCGAGCTGGAGCTGGAGCTGGCGTGCAAGGACGGCGCCGGCCTGCTGGTGGTCGACCTGGATGACCTGCAGGGACACCCGCAGGCCAACGCCATCACCGAGCTCATCCACGCCCATCGCCCGCCGGTGACGCCACGGGCCTTGCCGGCCGTGCTGCTGCTGGCCACCCCAGCGCACCAGACCTGGCTGCGCGGCATGCTCGTGGCCGGTGCCAATGACTACCTGGTCAAGCCGGTACGGCGCCAGGAGCTGGCCCTGCGCCTGGATCTCTTGCTGATGGCGGCACAGCCGCATGACATCCCCGAACGTATCGTGGCTGCGGGTGGCTTCACCTTCGACCTGGCGCGCCTGCGCGCCACGCATCCCGAGCGCCCCGAACTGGATGTCGTGCTGACCCGCAAGGAAGCCGAACTGGCCCTGCTGCTGCTGCAACACCTGGGCCGCCCGCTGTCACGCGCCTTCCTGCGCGAGCGGGTCTGGGGCGGCGAAGCCGAGCTGCCCACCCGCACCCTCGATACGCACATCTCGCGCATCCGCACCAAGCTCGGCCTGCATCCGCAGTACGGATACCAGCTGGCGACGGTCTATGGCTATGGTTATCAGCTGGAACAGCTGCCCTGAGGACGCACGAATGTGTCGGTGCGGCAAGATTTGGCGTGATCGCAACGCCGGCACCGGAAAAACCTGATCCATGTCACAGACATATACCGATTATCGGTGCCTGCGCCAACCCGATATTTCGCAGAGGGTATAATAGTTCCCAAAACCGGGGCTAAAACTGCGTGTTTAATGCCTGTCCATTGCCTGTTTTCCACCCGGACCTGCACCATCCCAGCTCATCGGCGCCCTCGCCGCGAAATGTCATGCACCTGCTTGCCGTCGGACTCAACCACACTACCGCGCCCGTTTCGCTGCGCGAGAAGGTGGCATTCCCTGCGGACCAGATCGGTCAGGCGGTGGCGTCCGCGCGCGCGTGGTTTGGCGGCCACGACAAGATCATCGCCTCCGGCGAAGCGGCCATCCTCTCCACCTGCAACCGCACCGAGCTGTACGCAGCGGCTGTCGCCGGCACGGATGGCGTGGATTTCGCCATCGACCGTACCGCGCAGTTCCTGGCCGACTACCACCAGATCCCCTACGCCGACCTGCGTCCCTATCTCTATTCGCTGCCGCAGGACAATGCCGTGCGCCATGCCTTCCGTGTCGCCTCAGGGCTGGACTCGATGGTGCTGGGCGAGCCGCAGATCCTGGGCCAGATGAAGGATGCCGTGCGCCAGGCCGATGCGGCCGGCGGCCTGGGGACCTACCTGCACCAGCTGTTCCAGCGCACCTTCGCGGTGGCCAAGGAAGTACGCAGCACCACCGAGATCGGCGCCCATAGCGTTTCGATGGCAGCGGCGGCCGTTCGGCTGTCGCAGCGTATCTTCGATACCGTCTCGGGCCAGAACGTGCTCTTCATCGGTGCCGGTGAAATGATCGAATTGTGCGCGACCCACTTCGCCGCGCAGAATCCCAAGTCCCTGACGGTAGCCAACCGGACCATGGAACGCGGCGAGACGCTGGCGCACCGCTTCAACGGCCGCGCCATCCGCCTGGCCGACCTGCCGGCGCAGCTGGCCAGCTTCGACATCGTGGTCTCCTGTACCGCCTCGCAGTTGCCCATCATCGGCCTGGGGCTGGTGGAGCGGGCCGTCAAGGCGCGCCGCCACAAACCCATCTTCATGGTCGACCTGGCGGTGCCGCGCGATATCGAAGCCGAAGTCGGCCGCTTGGACGACGTCTTCCTCTACACCGTGGATGACCTGGCCTCGGTGGTGCAAAGCGGCGTCGAAAACCGCCAGGCCGCCGTGGCGCAAGCCGAAGCCATCATCGAGACCCGTGTGCAGTCCTTCATGCACTGGATCGACAGCCGCGCCATGGTGCCGCTGATCCAGGATCTCAACGAAACCGGCGAGGCCCTGCGCCTGGCCGAGCTGGAACGCGCCCGCCGCATGCTGGCCAAGGGCGACGATGTGGAAGCCGTACTGGAAGCCCTCTCCAAGGGCCTGACCGCCAAGTTCCTGCACGGCCCGCAACAGGCCCTGCACCACGCCCAGGGCGAACAGCGCAGCCAGCTGGTCTCGCTGCTGCCGCAACTGTTCCGCGCCAAGCGTTAGCGATCCTACTGCTGCTGTTGCGCATCGCTGTGCGAAGCGCTTGTCAGCGCTTGCAGGCGCTAGTCGGCGCCCTCGCCTTACCCTCCCCATTATTACCCCACCTTTTTTGCACCGGATCGACACCCCATGAAACCATCGATGCTCGCCAAACTCGACCAGCTCGCCGAGCGGCTGGAGGAGCTCAACAGCCTGCTGGCGCAGGAAGACGCCACGACCAACATGGACAACTTCCGCAAGATGACCCGCGAGCATGCCGAACTTGGCCCGCTGGTGGCGCTGTACCACGACTTCGTGCAGGCCGGCGAGGATATCCGCACCGCCCAGGAGCTGCTCTCGGACCCCGACATGAAGGCCTTCGCCCAGGAAGAGATCGATGGCGCCAAGGCCCGCATGGAGGCGCTGGAGCTGGACCTGCAGAAGATGCTGCTGCCCAAGGATCCCAATGACGAGCGCAACATCTTCCTGGAAATCCGCGCCGGCACCGGCGGCGACGAGTCGGCCCTGTTCGCCGGCGACCTCCTGCGCATGTACACCCGCTATGCCGAGCGCCAGCGCTGGCAGGTGGAAATCGTGTCCTCCTCCGAATCCGAACTGGGTGGCTACAAGGAAGTGATCGCCCGTATCGCCGGCCTGGGCGCCTATTCGCGCCTGAAGTTCGAATCCGGCGGCCACCGCGTGCAACGCGTACCGGCCACCGAGACCCAGGGCCGCATCCACACCTCGGCCTGCACCGTGGCGGTGATGCCGGAAGCCGATGAAGTCGAGGACGTCGATATCAATCCGGCCGATATCCGCATCGATACCTACCGCGCCTCCGGTGCCGGTGGCCAGCACATCAACAAGACCGATTCGGCCGTGCGCATCACCCACCTGCCCACCGGCATCGTGGTGGAATGCCAAGACGACCGCAGCCAGCACAAGAACAAGGCGCAAGCCATGAAGGTGCTGGCCGCGCGCATCAAGGACGTGCAACTGCGCGAGCAGCAATCCAAGGAAGCCGCCACCCGCAAGTCCCTGATCGGATCGGGCGACCGCAGCGAGCGCATCCGCACCTACAACTTCCCGCAGGGTCGCATGACCGACCATCGCATCAACCTGACCCTGTACAAGCTGGACTTCATCATGGATGGCGATCTCGATGAACTGACCAATGCCCTCATCACCGAACACCAGGCCGAACTGCTGGCGCAACTGGGCGACGATTGAGGAAGCACTGACAGTTTCCCGACAACCGGAACCAAACGGTATGATGCTGTTCTGAAACAAACGTCCAGGCCCGCCTGAGGGGGCGGCTGCAGACTATCGGGGCTGTCCACTACAATCACGCCACGGCTTGCGGGTCGATGCCGTGGCCATCCTCACTGTCCGAGAATTGATCGAATCCATATGAAATCATCCAAACCGGTTTTCCTGCTGGTGGCGCTGGTCTGCATCGCGCTACTGGGCTTCGCCATGTACCTGCAGATCGTTGAAGAGATGCAGCCTTGTCCGCTCTGCGTGATCCAGCGCTACATGTTCGTGCTGGTGGCGGCGTTCGCGCTGCTTGGCTACTTCATGCCTCTGCCGGCCCGCCGCGCCGGCGCCGCGCTGGGTGTGCTGGCCGCGTTGGGCGGTGCCGGCACGGCCATCTGGCACCTCTACGTGAAGGCGCATCCGGGGGTGTCCTGCACCACCGATCCGCTGGAGACGGCATTGAACCAGCTGCCCACGGCCAAGCTGTGGCCGCAGATGTTTACCGCCGACGGCTTCTGCTCGGCGCCGTGGCCGCCGGTGTTCGGCCTGCAGATCCCGACCTGGTCGCTGATCTGGTTCGTGCTGCTGGCGCTGGTGCTGCTGGTGCAGGTCTTTGCCCGCGCGCCCCGCTCGACCATCTGGAAGTGATGACCGCGCCGTCCCACTACGCCGGCTGCACGCTGGCGACGGTCTTGAAGACGGCGCCGCTGGAACCGCTGGAAAACCGCATCCTGCTCTGCCACGCCTTGCGGCTCACGCGGGTGCAACTGATCACGCAATCGGAGCGTCGCCTGGACGTGGCAGAGGCCGATGCCCTGGCTGCCTTGCTGGCGCGGCGCCTGCAGGGCGAGCCGATCGCCTATATCGTCGGCCTGCGCGAATTCTATGGACTGGATTTCCGGGTCACGCCGGATGTGCTGATCCCGCGCCCGGATACCGAATTGCTGGTGGAACTGGCCATGGAAAGACTGCCGCAGCAGGGCAGCCTGCTCGACATGGGGACGGGTTCCGGGGCCATTGCGGTGGCCATCGCCCATACGCGGCCCGATGCCAGCGTTACCGCCCTGGACGCCAGCGCAGCGGCGCTGGAAGTCGCGCGGGGCAACGCCTTGGCCCACCGGGCCAGCGTGACACTGCTGCTCAGCGACTGGTACCAGGCCCTATCCGCAGGCCAGACCTTCGACGTGATCGCCTCCAATCCTCCCTACATCGTCGCCGGTGACCATCATCTCTCGCAAGGGGACCTGCGCTTCGAGCCGGTCGATGCACTGACCGACCACGCCGATGGCCTCTCCGACCTGCGCAGCATCATCGATGGCGCGCCCGCGCACCTGAAGCGCAGCGGCTGGCTGCTGATGGAACACGGCTATGACCAGGCCGCCGCCGTGCGCGCCCTGCTGGCCGGCAGCGGCTTTGCCGAGGTGCAGAGCTGGCGCGACCTGGCCGGCATCGAGCGCGTCAGCGGCGCCCGTCTGCCCTGAGCCTCCGGGCCGCCACGTTCAGGCGGCCTCCTTGCCCCCACCCTGCGGACGTTGCGGCTGGCCGATCTCGGCCAGCAAGGCGGCCTCCTTCTGCCTGGCTGCCTGCAGGTGACGCTCCTTGACGTGGCCATAGCCGCGTATGTCTTCCGGCACCCGCGCCACGGCCACGACTTGTTCCAGGTTGTCAGCGCTGAGCTGGTCGAGCAGGCGCGTGATCGTCTGGCGATAGTCACCGATCAGGGCACGCTCCTGGCGACGTTCCTCGGTATGACCAAAGGGATCGAAGACTGTCCCGCGCAGGAAGCGCAACTTGGCCAGCACGCCGAAGGCCGGCATCATCCAGCTGCCGTACTGCTGCTTGCGCAAATGCCCCTGCTCGTCGCGACGCGCCAGCAAGGGTGGTGCCAGGTGGAAGCGCAGCTTGTAATCTCCCTCGAACATGCCGGCGATCTTGTCGCGGAAGCGGCCGTCGGTATAGAGGCGCGCGACCTCATACTCATCCTTGTAGGCCATCAGCTTGAAGAGGTACTGCGCCACCGCGCGGCTGAGCTTGAGCGCCCGGCCGGCCTGGCCCAGGCTGCTTTCACGCACGCGCACCTGCTGCACGAAGTCGCTGTAGCTACGGGCATAGGCGGCGTTCTGGTAGTCGGTGAGGAAGGCCACGCGACGCTCCAGCAATTCATCCAGCGTGGGCGTGCGCTTGAACTCGATCACCTGGGCCGTGGTCCCGCTGCGGCCGGCCGCGGCCTGGACGAAGGCCAGGTCATGCGCGGCCACGCGGCCCCAGGCGAAGGCTTGCTTGTTGAATTCCACCTGCAGCGCATTGAGTTCGATGGCGCGCAGCAAGGCCGCCTCCGACAAGGGCACCCAGCCGCGTTGCCAGGCATAGCCCAGCATGAACATGTTGGTGGCGATGGCATCGCCCATCAAGGCGGTAGCGATGTGACCGGCATCGACCAGGGAGAGATTGTCACGCCCGCAGGCCCGCGCAATCTCGCCCTCGCTGGAGGCGGTGGGGAATTGCCAGTCCGGATTGCGCACGAAAGCCGCCGTGGGCATCTGGGTCGAATTGACGGCGGCGCGGGTGCGGCCCTCGCCCATGCGTGAGAGGGCATCGCGACTGGCGGTGACGATCACGTCGCAACCGATCACCAGGTCCGCCATGCCGGTGCCGACCCGGGTCGAGTAGATATGGTCGGCATGCTCGGCCACCCGTACGTGTGACATCACCGGGCCGCCCTTCTGCGCCAGGCCGCTCATGTCCAGCACCGAACAGGCGCGTCCTTCCACGTGCGCGGCCATGGCGATGATCTGGCCGATGGTGATGACACCGGTGCCGCCCACGCCGGTGACCAGGATGCCGTAGGGCTGGGCCAGTCCCGGCAGCACCGGCTGCGGCAAGGCGGGCAGGGCCGGACCGGATTGCGCCTTGGCGCGCGCCGGCTTTTTCAGGGATCCACCCTCCACCGTCACGAAGCTGGGGCAGAAGCCGCTCACGCAGGAATAATCCTTGTTGCAGGAGGACTGGTTGATCTGGCGCTTGCGGCCGAACTCGGTTTCCAGCGGTTCCACCGACAGGCAGTTCGATTGCACGCTGCAGTCCCCGCAGCCCTCGCACACGGCTTCGTTGATGACGGCGCGCTTGGCCGGATCGGGATAGGCATTGCGTTTGCGGCGACGCCGCTTTTCCGAGGCGCAGGTCTGGTCGTAGATCATGGCCGAGACACCGGCGACCTCGCGCAATTCGCGCTGGACCGCATCGAGCTCGCTGCGATGGCGGATGGTGACACCCTCGGCCCACTGGGTGCCGGCCGGGTACTTGTCCGGCTCGTCCGTGACCACGATGATGGGACGCACGTTCTCGGCCGCCAGCTGGCGCGAGATCATGGCCGGATCGAGCGGCCCGTCGAACTCCTGGCCGCCGGTCATGGCCACCGCATCGTTGTAGAGGATCTTGTAGGTGATGTTGACCTTGGCCGCCACCGAGGCACGCACGGCCAACAGGCCCGAGTGGAAGTAGGTGCCATCGCCGAGGTTGGCGAAGACATGCTTTTCGCTCGTGAACGGTGCCTGCCCCACCCAGGTCACGCCCTCGCCGCCCATGTGCGTGAAGAGCTGGGTCTCGCGGTCCATCCAGGTCACCATGTAGTGGCAACCGATGCCGGCCAGGCCGCGGCTGCCCTCGGGCAGCTTGGTGGAGGTATTGTGCGGGCAGCCCGAGCAGAAGTGCGGGACGCGGTCCTTGTCGGGGTCGGGCTTGCTGCTGATGTTGAGGGCCGCTTCCTTGGCTTCCAGGTAGGCCACGCGGGTGCGCACCCGTTGCTCCACCGGATGGCCGGCAAAGTAGCGCGAGATGCGGGCGGCGATGGCGCGCGCGATCTGCGCCGGATTCAGTTCATAGGTTGCCGGCAGCAGCCAGTTGCCATGGCCATCGCGTTGCGAGCCGCTCCATTCGCCGGTGTCGTCGAACTTGCCGACCACGCGCGGACGCACGTCGTCGCGCCAGTTGTAGAGCTCTTCCTTCAACTGGTATTCGAGGATCTGGCGCTTCTCTTCCACCACCAGGATCTCGTCCAGGCCCTGGGCGAACTCACGCACACCCTCGGCTTCCAGTGGCCAGGTCATGCCGACCTTGTAGAGACGGATGCCGATGTCGCTGGCCACCTGTTCATCGATCCCCAGGTCTTCCAGGGCCTGGCGTGTATCGAGATAGGACTTGCCGGCGGTGATGATACCGATGCGCGCGCGCGGGCTGTCCCAGATGATGCGGTTGAGCTTGTTCACGCGCGCATAGGCCAGCGCGGCATACCACTTGTAGTTGATCATCCGCGCTTCCTGGCCCAGCACGGTGTCGGGTACGCGGATGTTGAGGCCATCGGGCGGCAGGGCGAAATCCTCCGGCAGCTGGATCTTTACCCGGTCCGGATCGATCATCACCGACATGCCCGACTCGACCAGGTCGGTCACGCATTTCATGGCCACCCAGAGGCCCGTGTAGCGGCTCATGGCCCAGCCATGCAGGCCGTAGTCGAGGTATTCCTGCACCGAGGACGGATAAAGCACCGGAATGCCGCAGGCCTTCAGGATATGCTCGCTCTGGTGCGCGGCGGTGGAGGACTTGGCGGCATGGTCGTCGCCGGCAATGACCAGCACGCCACCGTGCTTGGAGGTGCCGGCCATGTTGGCATGCTTGAAGACGTCGCCGCAGCGGTCCACGCCCGGGCCCTTGCCATACCACAGCGAAAACACGCCGTCGTATTGCGCACCCTCGAAGAGATTGACCTGCTGCGTGCCCCAGACACTGGTGGCGGCCAGGTCCTCGTTCATGCCGGGGTGGAACCTGATCTGTTTGGCGGCGAGGTACTTGCGGGCTTTCTCGGCGGTCTGGTCGACCGATCCCAAGGGCGAGCCGCGATAGCCGGTGATGAATCCGGCCGTATTCAGGCCGGCGCGCTCATCATATTGCCGCTGCAGCATCGGCAGGCGGATCAGCGCCTGGATGCCGGTCATGAAGACGCGGCCGCGCTCCAGCGCGTACTTGTCGTCCAGGGATACATCGTCCAGCAGCAGGCGCTGTCCGGATGGTAGGGGTGCGTTCATGTGGTCTCCGTGCCAAAAATCTTGTTTTTGCTTGCACATGGGCCCGCTCAGGCGGGCTGTGTCAAACCTTCGGTCTTGTGGACCGGGTTCGTGTTATGTAGTCAACTTAGCACAAGGGGGAGCGCCCCGCTACGCACGCCGCAGCAGGGTTTCCGGGCTTTTTTGGCATAGCGGAAACACTTTCCGCAGGACCTGCGGTGTTAAAGGATGAGCGGAGAAGAAAATGCCGGAAAGCGCGAAACAACAATATTTCCGGCTGAAAAAAAATATCCTGCCCGGCGATGCAAGGCAGTAAGTGTTACAGGCAAGACGCGAGTGTAACAACCGGTAAAAGACTTTGGTCCGTCTGCGGGCCTGGCGTTTAATGAGACTTACTTGAACAGCGATGGATCGGTATCTCTTACTGTGCAAGGTTCCTCCCCTCTAGTGTTGAAAGCACCACTAGCTCGCGGATCTGGCCTCCCCTGTCAGATCCGCTTTTTTTTATCTATTGCGGCAAGAGCAGGTGGCCTGGAGGGCCACCCGCGCAACGGCGCATTCAGATCGTGCCAGGCAAGTTGATTTCACCGGGCAGCAAGGTATTGGCCGGCAAGGCTTCCTGCTGTTTCAGGCGCTCGTAGAAGGGCGTGAAATCGGGCGCGGTGTCGTTGAAGAGCTGCTCGAAATCGCGAATGACGAAATAGGTTTCCTGGTAGGTATCGATCTTGTAGAGCGTGCGCATGATGCGCTCGACCTGGAAGGGAATCCGGCGCGGCTTGTCGCTGGAGAGGCAATACTCGACCTCGCCGCCAGAGGACAGGATGCCGGCGCCATAGATGCGCAGGCCCTGCTCGCTCTGGATCAGGCCGAACTCGATGGTGTACCAGTACAGGCGCGCCAGGTAGGCCAGGCCATCGAGCTTCAGGGCCTTCAGGCCGCCCTTGCCGTATTCCTGCAGGTGGTTGGCGAAGATGGGATTGAACAGCAGCGGCACATGACCGAAGAAGTCATGGAACACGTCGGGCTCGACGATGTAGTCGAACTCATGCTCCTCGCGCAGCCACACCGTGACCGGGAAGCGGCGATTGGCCAGGTGTTCGAAGAAGGTCTGGTCCGGCACCAGGCCCGGCACGGCTACCAGCTGCCAGCCGGTGGCCTTGTAGAGGGCCTCGGTGGTGCGGTCGAAACGCGGGATGCCTTGCGAGACATCGAGGGCCTTCAGGCTGTCGATGAAGACATCGCAGGCACGCCCCGGGATCAGCTTGGCCTGGCGTTCAAAGAGGCGGCGCCACAGCGCGTGCTGGGCCGGCGTGTAGCCTTCCCAGTCCTGGGCGACGACGTAGTTGGCGTCAGCCTGGCTGTAATCGCCGCGCAAGGCTCCGCTATCGGACTTGGTGGCGACGGTGGCGAAGAAATCATCGGTATTGGGATTGGTGCTCATGGCATACCCGTTATCAAAGTGAGGCGCATATTATGCGCTCCCTCGCCGGGCAGGTCATGTGCGCTCGCGCAAATGGCGCGAATCCGAGCTCAGGGTGCCGGGGGCGGGCTGCCGTCCTTCTTCCGGCCAGCGATGCCGGTGACGCGCGCGCCCCATTTCAGCAGGGCCTTGAAGTTGGCCTTGACGATATAGTCCAGCATGGCGACCTGCTCTTCCACTGCCTCCTGGAACACGGTAGCGGAGTTGGCCGGCTTGATCTTGAGATAGGCATCGGCCTCGCCGTAGTCGCGATGGATTTCCATGCCGGCCTTCTTGGCGATGTGCATCATCACCTTGTTGGAGGAGAGGCAGTGCATGTACAACGTATCGACGTCGGCATTGCGACAGCGCATGGCCGCGCGCATGAAAAGACGCGTGCCCACGCCCAGGCCGCGTGCCGCGGCGCTGACCGACACGCCGAACTCGGCCACTACCGGCTTGATGGTGGCGCCGCTGATGCGCGTGGTTTCCTTGGGGGCGAAGGCCAGGTGTCCCACCCCCAGCAGGCGCAGGCGGCGGTCATAGACACCGAAGACGGTATCGCGGTCGAAGTCGATATGCTCGACGTAGCGTGCCACCATCTCATCGGAGAGCTTGGAGCCGAAGCGCAAGAGGCGGTCCTTGTCTTCCAGCGCCAGGAAATGGCGCATCAGGTGCCGGCGCGCACGCGGTGACAGTTCCTTGACGAAGACGATGGGCTTGTCATGGTGTTCCGGTGTGCCGGTGCCGCCAGTGGCAGCGGTGGCGCCAGCGGCACTGTCGGGCTGGCCACGCAGGCGTCTGATCAGGGAAGAAACGGGATTGGTCATCGGCTTGCTCTCAGGGCTGCAGCGGCGGCTGACGCTCGACGTAGGCGGCCACCTGGGCGCTACGCGCGGCCTGGATGGCCTCGGGGATGCGTTGCGGCTGCGCCTGGTACTGGCCGGCGATGGCACCGGCATCGATATCCTGTGCAGCCTGCAGTGCGCCCTCCAGGTAGGCGGCCTGCGGGAAGGGCTGGTGTTCCAGGCCAGTACGGCCGCGATGGTCGCATTCGGCGGCGCGCAGCATGTCGATGAAGCGTTGCGGCTTGCGGAAGGCGTCGCAGCGCGCGAACAGCTTGACCAGGGTATCGGGACGCATCTCGAAGGCGCGGCCGACGTTGCCGTGCTCGCGCGCCGTCATCAAGGCCAGGTCACGGCAGTCGCCCGGCACCTTCAGGCGGGCGCAGACCTGTTCGGCCAGTTGCGCGCTGCGTGCTTCGTGGCCATGATGGCGCGGCCACATCTCCGGGGGCGTGGTTCCCTTGCCAAGATCATGCAGCAGCGCGGCAAAGCGCACCGGCAGGGCAAACCCTTGTGCGGCGGCCCAGTCGATCACCAGCATCACATGCACGCCAGTGTCGATCTCGGGATGCCACTTCTCCGGCTGCGGCACGCCCCACAAGGCATCGAGCTCGGGCAGGATGCGCTGCAAGGCGCCGCAGCCGCGCAACACCTCGAACATGCGCGAGGGCGTGTGTTCCATCAGGCCGCGCGCGAGTTCCTGCCACACGCGTTCGGGCACCAGCGCATCGACCTCGCCTTCCTCGACCATGCGCCGCATCAGCGCATTGGTCTCGGGTGCCACCGTGAAGTCGGCAAAGCGGGCAGCAAAACGCGCCACGCGCAGGATGCGCACCGGGTCCTCGATGAAGGCATCGGAGACATGCCGAAACACGCGCGCGGCGATATCCTCGCGGCCATGATAGGGGTCGACCAGGCTGCCATCCTGGTCCTGGGCGATGGCGTTGATGGTCAGGTCGCGGCGCGCCAGGTCGTCTTCCAGCGTGACGTCGGGGGCGGCATGGAAGGCGAATCCCTTGTAGCCGGGCGCGGTCTTGCGCTCGGTGCGTGCCAGCGCATATTCTTCCTGCGACTCGGGGTGCAGGAACACCGGAAAATCCTTGCCCACCGGGCGAAAGCCGAGGTCGAGCAACTGCTGTGGCGTGGCTCCGACGACCACGTGGTCGCGGTCCTTCACCGGCAGGCCCAGCAAGCCGTCGCGCACTGCGCCGCCGACGGTGTAGATCTTCATCGCGCGTGCCTCACTTGTGGTCCGGAAGGACTTCCTTCTCGGCCAGAGCCTCGGCGATCCAGCGCGCCACTGCCGGATGCGCGCACACACGGTCGGCATAGGCTTGCAGGGCCGGTGCCAGTGGCACCTGGTAACTGACGAAGCGCATCACCACCGGGGCATAGAAGGCATCGGCAATCGAGAAATCGCCGAAGAGGAATTCATGATGACCGAATTGCGACAGGCATTCTTCCCAGATCTCGCAGACACGGGCGATATCGGCCTGGGCGGCGGCCGTGCGACCCTGCCCCGGGTAGCGACCGCGGATATCCATGCTCATGGCGCTGCGCAGGCCGGCAAAGCCGGAGTGCATCTCGGCCGTGATGCTGCGGGCGATGGCGCGGGCATCGGTGCGGGCGGGCCACAGGCCGCGATCGGGGAATTGCTCGGCCAGGTATTCGCAGATGGACAGCGAGTCCCAGATCGACATGTCGCCATCGAGCAGCACCGGCACGCGGCCGGAGCCGGTGTAGCGGGCGATCTCGTTGGCGGTCTCGGGCTGGTCCAGCAGCACGCGCACTTCCTTGAAGGGAATGTCGAAGGCCACCATGGCCACCCACGGCCGCATCGACCAGGATGAGTAGTTCTTGTTGGCGATCACCAGCGTGGGCATATGACGGCCGGCTTTTTGCAGCGTCTCGGACAATACCGGATCAAGTTCTGTGTCTTGCATGTTGGCTCGTTTCTAGGAAGTCGGAAGACGTCGCAGGCGCCAGCTCAGCGACGTGCGTTGCTGCGGAAATAATCGTACTGCTGCTGCGGACTGCGCGCGGCCAGGTAGGCCGGAACGATCTCTTCGATCGCCCTGGGCGTCAACTGCAATTCCGGCGCCACTGGCGCGGACAATACATTGTCCACGCGCATGGAGGCCACGTTGTCGCGACTCATCAGCTTGCCCGGCAAATGCTCCAGCGCGAAGGCCTGCAACAGTCCCAGCGCCGGCGGCAGCGCGATGATGGGGCGCGGATGACCGCAATACCAGCCGGACAGGCGCACCAGCTCGCGCAGGCTGTAGCAAGCCGGTCCGCCCAGTTCGAATACCTTGCCGCCCAGCCTGGGCAAGCGCAGCGCATTGGCAAAGGCCTGTGCCACGTCGCCCACGTAGACGGGCTGGAAGCGTGCATCGGCGCTGCCCAGCGGGATCACCGGGAAACTGCGGTTCAGGTTGGCGAACATGTTGAAGAAGTGGTCGCCTTCGCCGAACACCACCGAGGGCCGGAAGATGGCCACGTCCAGCTCGGGTGCCGACAGGGCTTCGCGCTCACCGGCGGCCTTGGAGCGCAGGTACATGGACGGGCCTGCTGCATCGGCGCCCAGTGCGCTCATGTGCAGGTAGCGACGCACGCCCTGCTCCACGCAGGCAGCCACGATACGACGCGGCAGCTGCACGTGCTGGCGCGCGAAATCCGGTCCATAGGGTGCGCCGCCCCGTGCCGGGCGTGACTGCAGGATGCCCACCAGGTTGATGACGACATCGGCTTGGCCCACCAGTTGCGCCAGTACGGCGTCCTGGTGGATGTCAGCCTGCACCACATTGACCACCGGCGACACCAGCAGATGCTTGGCGCGCTCGTAGCGGCGCGTGGGCACCGTGATGCGGTATGCGGTACCACTGCCGAGCAACTCCACCAGGCGTGTACCGATGAAGCCGGAACCACCAATGACCAGGATCTTCTTTACTGCCATGCAAATGCCTCCGATTGGCTCAGTACCGCCCGCCCCATGCCGACGGCGCGGGCAGCAGGATCAGGGCAGGTCGGTGGCGACATTGGAATTGGGGGCCACCGTGCCCATGCGTTGCTTCAGCGACTGCGGTCGGTTCTCGAACATGGCCGCATAGTAAGTCGCATTGGACATCACGTTCTTGACATAGCCCCGGGTTTCATTGAAGGGGATGATCTCGGCAAAGATGGCGCCTTCCACCGTACGCGGCAAGGTCGCGCGCCAGGTGCGCGGACGACCCGGGCCGGCGTTGTAACCGGCTGTTGCCAGGGTCTCCGAACCTTCCAGGCTGTTGAGCACCATGTCCAGGTAACTGGTGCCCAGCAACAGGTTGGTGTTGATGTCGTTGACCTGGTCGGCCGTGAACTCGGTCATGCCGATCTTCTTGGCCACGAACTTGGCCGTGGCCGGCATGATCTGCATCAGGCCGGAGGCGCCCACGTGCGAACGGGCCGCCTTGATGAAGCGCGACTCCTGGCGGATCAGGCCGTAGACCCAGGCATTCTCCATCCCCAGGGGACGGGTGGCGGCGTTCATCTCGGTCAGGTGCGGCGCCGG
Source organism: Herbaspirillum sp. (assembly GCA_019233085.1). Lineage (GTDB taxonomy): Bacteria > Pseudomonadota > Gammaproteobacteria > Burkholderiales > Burkholderiaceae_D > Herbaspirillum. The sequence goes on along the minus strand of JAFAMT010000311.1, from coordinate 2,520 downwards.
GAAGCGCTGGGTGAAATCGAATTCGGCGCGGGTACGGTCGGAGGTATTGACCATGCGGTCCAGCACATCGCTCTGGCGCGCATACTCGGCGGCGGCCAGCAACTGGCGGTCGGTCAGGTTGCGCAGCTCCCAGTTCCATTCGCGGATGGCTTCGAAGCGCAGGTTCAACTGGTAGAACTTGAGCGAGCGCTTGAAGCCGGCGTTCTGCGAATACAAGGCCACTTCACCGGCACCCGGCGGCGTCGGGCCGGGCGGAATCGTGATCTTCTGGCCCAGCTCTTCCAGCGCCAGCTGGCCGTAGAAGCTGAAATTGGGCGCGATCGATTCGAACAGGCGACGTGCGGCATCGTTCTGGCCATCTTCCTTCAACGCGCGACCCAGCCAGTAGACCCAGGTGATATCGCTGCGCAGCGGCGCGGGCATGCCTTCGATGGTCTTGCGCACGGTCTTCCAGTCGCCGTCGCGCAGGGCCATGCGCACCTTCCATTGCATTGCGTCCTGCGACAGCGGTGCATCCTTGGCGCGGCGCCAGTATTCGGAGGCTTCCGGGGCCAGCTTGTAGGAGGCCGACAAGGCGATCTGGGCCCAGCCCAGCGCGACTTCCTGGGACGTCATGTTGCGCGCGGCATCGGTGAGGTAGGTGGCGGCCTGGGAGGGATTGCTCCTGGCGATACGTCCCAGTGCGATGATGTACAACTGGTGGTTGGCGGCGCCGCGACCCGGACCCTTGGCCAGCATCAGGGCCGGGCGGTCCATGACCTGGGTCACGCTGACGTCACCGCTGTCGACCAGCACGGCGGCGCGACGTGCCACGGTGGCATGGCTGTTCTCGGCCGCCTGGCGGATCTGGAACCAGACATCGGCTTCGCTGAACTGGCCATTCTGTGCCAGCGTGGCGATGAGGTCGCTGCAACCCTGGCCGTAGTCCTTGGGCGTGGTCAGCAAGGCGCGCGCCTCGTCGGCGACGTTGGCCCCCTTCAGGGCGCGGGAGTTCAGCGCGAAGCACTTGACCTGGGTATCGTCGTTGAGGATGAATTTGGGATACTGCTCGTCGAACACGGTCCAGTTGCCGGTCTTTCCCAGCGCCAGCAGCCAGTCGTTGCGCAGGCGGTCGGCGATGGCCTGGCCCTCCCAGCGGGCCAGGAAATCGCGGATCTCCTGTTCGCTGGCGCTGTAGTCGCGCACGCGCGGCTTGAGACGGTAGTAGTCCACATAGGACGGCAGTTCGTAACCGGACAGGCGCTGTGCCAGGTCCTGGGCCAGCGCCGCATTGTCGCTGGAGGCCGCCTGGCGCAGCGCCAGGAAGATGTCATCCGGCGCGGCGTCGGGGGCCGGGCGTTTCTGGGCCTGGGCGGGCGGTGCCACGGCCAGCAGGGTGCCGGTGGCCAGTGCCAGCGGAAGCGCCAGGGAGGCGGCCAGCGCACGCAGGCGCTGGTTGAACGGATGATTCTTCGGACGCATACTCATGCAAGCTTCTTAATACAGATTGATGAAACAAATGATGAACCCAAGCATAGCACGCGATTCCCTCGCCCCGGCGCCGGGGCAAGCGGCCACCGCGCAGCATAAAAAGCTGTTGCGCGAGGCCCTCCTGGCGCGCCGCAAGGCACTATCCAGCCAGGACAAGGCCCACGCCGATGCACGCCTGGTGCAGCGCCTGCTGGATTGGTGTGCCGCGCACGCCATCACCAGCCTGGGGGTGTACCAGCCGATCCGGCGCGAACCGGACCTGCTTGCGGCCTATAACGCGCTGGTGGCGCTCGGGGTGCACCTGAGCCTGCCGGTGGTGGTCGGCCGGGAGGCTCCGCTGGAATTTCGCGCCTGGAAGCCCGGCGATGTCCTGGAGAAAGAAGCGCTGGGCACCCTGGTGCCACCGGCCGGCACGGCAGTGGTACAGCCGCAGGCCTTGCTGGTGCCATGCGTGGGCTTCAATGAAAGGGCTTACCGGCTGGGCTATGGCGGCGGCTACTATGACCGCACCCTGGCCGCTTCGCCGCGCCCACTGGCCGTGGGGGTGTGCTACGGCTTCGGCCGGGTGGACTTCGAGGGACAGCCGCACGACGTGCCGCTGGACCAGGTGCTGACCGATGTTGACTGAACAATGAAAAAGCCGGACCTGAGTCCGGCTTTCCTTTTTCATCGGGCGCTGGTGCGTCGCCTCACTTCACCAGTTGCTGCCAGATGGCCTGGGTCGGCCCGGCCTGGTTCAATGAATAGAAGTGCAAGCCCGGTGCGCCACCGGCCAGCAGGCGCTCGCACAGCTGCGTGATCACATCCAGGCCGAAGGCGCGGATGGACTCCGTATCATCGCCATAGCTGGCCAGCTTCAGGCGGATCCAGCGCGGGATCTCGGTGCCGCACATGTCCGAGAAGCGCATCAGCTGCGAATAGTTGGTGATGGGCATGATGCCGGCGATGACCGGTACCGTCGCGCCCAGCCTGGTGGCCTCGTCGACGAAGCGGAAATAGGCGTCCGCATTGTAGAAGTATTGCGTGATGGCCGAATTGGCGCCGGCCTTG
>JAFAMT010000121.1 GCA_019233085.1 Herbaspirillum sp. | reverse complement strand
TGATTCCACCGATACAGACCGGACCAACATGGACTTCGACCTCACCATCCGCAACGGCCGCATCTCTACCGATCGCGAGACCTTCCTGGCCGACATCGGCGTCAAGGATGGCGTGATCGTGCGCATCGCACCGGGCCTGCCGCCCGGGCGCGAAGACATCGACGCGGCCGGTCGCTGGGTGCTGCCCGGCGGTATCGACAGCCACTGCCACATCGAACAGCTTTCCGGCATGGGCATGATGTGTGCCGACGATTTCTATTCCGGCACGGTGTCGGCGGCCTTTGGCGGCACCACCACCATCATTCCCTTTGCCGCCCAGCATCGCGGCAAGCGTATTCCCGACGTGATAGCCGATTACGCGCAACGCGCCCGCGAGAAGGCGGTGATCGACTACGGCTTCCACCTGATCCTGGCCGACCCCGACGAGCAGGCTCTGCAGCATGACCTGCCGCAGGCCATTCGCGACGGCATCACCTCGCTGAAGGTCTACATGACCTACAACGCCTTGAAGCTGGACGACTACCAGCTGCTGGACGTGATGGCGCTGGCCGGCAGGGAAGGGGCGCTGGTGATGATCCACGCCGAGAACCACGACATGATCCGCTGGCTCGCCTCGCGCCTGCTGGACCAGGGCCACACCGCACCCAAGTTCCACGCCGTGGCGCACGACCCGCTGGCCGAAGCCGAAGCCAGCAACCGCGCCATTGCACTGTCGCGCCTGATCGGCGTACCGGTATTGATCGTGCACGTGGCCGGCGCCGAAACCGTGCAGACCATCCGCAACGCCAAGCTGCTGGGCGCGCAGATCTATGCCGAGAGTTGCCCGCAATACCTGTTCCTGACCGCCGAGGATATCGACCTGCCCGGCGTGGAAGGCGCCAAGTATTGCTGCAGCCCGCCACCGCGCGATGCCAATGCGCAGGAGGCGGTCTGGGCCGGTCTCAAGGATGGCACGCTGGGCATGTATTCCTCCGACCACGCGCCTTACCGCTTCGACGAAAGCGGCAAGCTGCCGCGTGGCGAGGACACCACCTTCAAGGAAATGGCCAATGGTGTGCCCGGTATCGAACTGCGCCTGCCGCTGCTGTTTTCAGAAGGCGTGCTGGGCGGGTGTATCGACATCCACGAATTCGTGCGCCTGACTGCCACCAACCACGCCCACATGTATGGCCTGTCGCACTGCAAGGGCAACATTGCCGAGGGGCTGGATGCCGACCTGGTGATCTGGAACCCCGAACGCGAGACCACCATCACGGCCGACCTGCTGCACGACAACGTCGGCTACACCCCCTATGAAGGCCGGCAGATCAAGGGCTGGCCGGAAGTGGTCACCAGCCGTGGCCGTGTCGTGGTCAGCGAGGGCGAACTGAAAGTGCAGCGCGGATCGGGCCGCTATATCGCGCGCCAGTGTCCGGAACCGGCCAGCATCGCGCAACGGCCGACGCGCAGCCATCTGCCGGGCTTGCTCGGCCTCAAGGGAAAAGCATGGGAGCAGCAATGAACACAAGCAAGGACAAACGCTTCGGCCTGGCCGTGGCGCAGATGGGGCCGGTGCAGCTGGCCGAGGATCGTGCCACCGTGGTGCGCCGCCTGCTGGAGATGATGCGTGAAGCCGCCTCGCGGGGCGCGAAGATGGTGGTCTTCCCCGAACTGGCGCTGACCACCTTCTTCCCGCGTTACTGGATGGAAGACCAGGCCGAGGTCGACGCCCGCTTCTTCGAATCCGAGATGCCGGGGCCGCAGACCCGCCCGCTGTTCGATCTGGCCGCGCAACTGGGCATCGGCTTCTATCTCGGCTATGCCGAACTGACCGCCGATGGCCATCACTACAACACCGCCATCCTGGTCGATGACAAGGCCAGGATCGTGGCGCGTTATCGCAAGATCCACCTCCCGGGTCATAGCGATCACAAGCCGGAGGCGCCGTTCCAGCACCTGGAGAAGAAATACTTCGAGGTCGGCAACGACGGCTTCGGCGTCACCGACATGCTGGGTACCCGCATCGGCCAGTGCCTGTGCAACGACCGCCGCTGGCCCGAGACCTATCGCGTCATGAGCCTGCAGAGCGCGCGCATCGTCACGCTGGGCTACAACACGCCGTCCTGGAACATCCACTGGAACGAGCCGCCGCACCTGCGCATGTTCCACCACCTGCTGTCGCTGCAGGCCAATGCCTACCAGAACGGCCTGTGGGTGGCGGCGGCCGCCAAGTGCGGGTTTGAAGACGGCTTCCACATGATCGGCGGCTCGGCCATCGTCGCGCCCTCCGGCGAGATCGTGGCGCAGGCACAGGGCGAAGAGGATGAGGTCATCTTCGCCAGTTGCGACCTGGGCCTGGGCGAGACCTTTCTGCAGCATGTCTTCAATTTCGCCAAGCACCGTCGTCCCGAACACTACCGGCTCATCGTCGAACGCACCGGTGCCGGCGAACCGCTGGCGCCGTCCGAACTGTCCACCTGAATCCTGTCCACCTTCCACCCAATCGAGGAGTGTTGCGATGTTTCCCTTCCTGGCCCTGCCGTCCAAGTTGTCCCTGAAGTGTTCCCTGTTGGTCGCCCTGTCGGCCAGCGCGCTGCTGTCGGCCGGGGCATTCGCCCAGGGTGCGCCCTTGCGCACCGGCGTGGATGCCACCTTCGCCCCGCATGCCATGGTCAAGCTGGGTGGCGGCCTGCAAGGCTTCAACATCGACCTCGGTGAAGAACTGGCGCGCCGCCTGGGCCGCAAGATCGACATCGAAGGCACCGAATTCTCCGGCCTGGTACCGGGCCTGAACGCCAAGAAATACGACTTCGTGCTGGCACCGGTAACGGCCACCCCCGAGCGCGCCAAGGCCATGCTCTTTACCGAAGGCTATCTCGATACCGATTACACCTTCGTCATCAAGAAGGGCGGTACGCCCATCAAAGCCCTGGAAGACCTGAAGGGCAAGACCATCTCGGTCAACAAGGGCTCCGCCTATGAGCTGTGGGCCCACGACAATGCGGCCAGGTACGGCTTCAAATACGACGTCTACGGCAACAATGCCGATGCCGTGCAGGCGGTGCAATCGGGTCGCGCCGATGCCAACCTGGCCGGCAGCACGGTCGCGGCCTGGGCCGCCAAGCAGAACCCGGCGGTGCAGACCACCTACACCGTCAAGACCGGCCTGGTCTGGGCACTGGCGTTCCGCCTGGATGACAAGGCCGGTCGCGATGCCGCCGGCATGGCCCTCAAATGCATGAAGCAGGATGGCACGCTGGGCAAGATCGCGCAGAAGTGGTTCGGCTATACGCCAGCGCCGGAGGCTACCGTGGTCAAGGTCGGCGTGGGCCAGGGCGTACCCGGCCTGGATGGTTACGATCCGACCCCGGTCACCCTGAAGTGCAGCTGAGTCGCGACCGGACTGCGAAAGCGATAGACCCATGAACGCCGCCCCCATCCTCGAAATCGTCGGCCTGCACAAGGCCTATGAAGGCAATACGGTCCTGCGCGGCATCGACCTGCGCGTGCGCGCCGGCCAGCTGATCTGCGTGATCGGCCCCTCCGGCTCGGGCAAGAGCACCATGCTGCGCTGCTGTAACCGGCTCGAAGAACCCAGCGCCGGCCAGATCGTGGTGGATGGCGTGGACATCATGCATGCGCGCACCGACCTGAACGCGGTGCGCCAGAAGATCGGCATGGTGTTCCAGCAGTTCAATCTCTATCCGCACCTGAGCGTGCTGGGCAATGTGATGCTGGCGCTGAAGAAGGTGCAGGGCCACTCGCATGCCGAGGCCGAGAAGCGTGCGCGCCAGGCGCTGGATCAGGTAGGCATGCTGGCCAAGGCCGACAGCTATCCCGGCCAGCTCTCCGGCGGCCAGCAGCAGCGCGTGGGCATCGCCCGTGGCATCGCGCTCGAACCCAAGGTGATGCTCTTCGACGAACCCACCAGCGCGCTCGATCCCGAGCTGGTGGGCAGCGTGCTGCAGGTGATGCGGCAGCTGCGTCAGTCCGGCATGACCATGCTGGTGGTGACCCATGAGATGGCCTTCGCCCGGGCGGCGGCTGATCGCGTGGTGTTCATGGATGGCGGCGTGATCGTCGAGGAGGGGCCGCCCGAGCAGATCTTCGGCGCACCTCGGCATGAGCGTACCAAGGCTTTCGTCAGCCGTTACGCTGCCCACGCCGGCCATGGCGGCCAGGCCTGAGAGCGCCATGGAGCAATTCCTCTTTACCTTCTTCAATGCCGAGATCGCCGCGCGCTACTGGCGCGACATCCTGCACGGCATGGGCGTGACCGTGGTGCTGAGCCTGGCGGTGATTGCCGCAGGTCTCTTGCTGGGCCTGTTGCTGGCGGTGGCGCGTGCCACCGGCAAGCGCGCACTGGTGTTCCTGGTGGTGGCCTTCGCCGATGTGATGCGGGCCTTGCCGCCGCTGATCATCATCATCGTGCTGTTCTTCGCCTTCCCCTACATCGACCTGGCGATGTCATCGTTTACCGCCACCTGGCTGGCCTTGACGCTGGTGCTGGCGGCCTATGCGGAGGAGAGCATCTGGGCCGGCATTGCCGCTTTGCCACGCGGGCAGACCGAGGCGGCGCGCTCCACCGGCCTGTCATGGGGCCAGACCATGGGCGCGGTGATCCTGCCGCAGGCGCTGCGCATGGCCGTGCCGGCGCTGACCAACCGGGTCATCTCGATCACCAAGAACACCGCGCTGGGCTCGGTGGTGGCCCTGTCAGAGATCCTCAATACCGCCCAGGCCGCCAGCAGCAATGCCGGCAACCCCACGCCGCTGATGCTGGGCGCGCTGGCCTACCTGGTGATCTTCATTCCGGTGGTGCTGTTTGCGCGCTGGCTGGAAACGCGCTGGCGCTGGAAACGATAGGAGAGGGCGATCATGGATGCCTTGTTGCAGAACTTTTTCAATCTGGAGGTCTATCGCCAGGTGCTGCCTTTCCTGCTGGGGGGACTCTGGACCACGGTATGGCTGTCGCTGCTGGTCATTCCCATCGGCGTGGTCTCGGGCCTGGTGCTGGCGCTGCTGTCCACGCAGAGCGGTTCGCGCACGGTGCGCATCGCGGTGGCGGTGTATGTGGACTTCTTCCGCTCCTTCCCGCCGCTGGTGCTGCTGATCCTGATCTACTTCGGCGCGCCCTTCCTGGGGCTGGAACTGCCCAAGTTGCTGGCGGTGGCGCTGGGCTTCATGTTCAACAACTCCAGCTATTTCGCCGAGGTACTGCGCGCCGGCATCGAGAGCGTGCCCAGCGGGCAGATGGAGGCGGCGCGCTCCACCGGCCTGACGCGCTGGCAGGCGCTGGCCCATGTGGTGGTACCGCAGGCGGTGCGCAATGCCCTGCCCGATCTGGTGGGCAACTGCATCGAGGTCATCAAGCTGACCACCATCGCCAGCGTGGTGGCCCTGCCGGAACTGCTGCGGGTGGCGCGTGACGCCCAGTCGCTGGTCTACAACCCGTCGCCCATCGTGCTGGCCGCCGTGCTCTACCTGATCCTGCTGCTGCCGCTGGTGCGCTGGCTGTCGCGGCTGGAACACCGGGGCCGCAGTCTGCACTGACCCACTCCATCGTTCCCCTCCGTTTTTCCTTTCCACAACATCATGCCGGCCCCACAGGCCGGCGTTTGCATTTCCTGCGCACCACAGTGTGTCGTCATCGCGACAGGGGCTGCAACGGTGCAAAGGCCGCACCGGCGCGGCGCTATATGCCTGCCTTTGGTGAGTTCCGGGCCGCGGAAAGCGCGGAAATCGGGCTTTCCTGGCTGGCACGCTGTTTGCATAAAACGAGCAAAACGGTTTTTATATAAATCATTGATTCATATATGGAACAAAATAAGTTATTTTGTTTCGAGATATCTGCTATATTGACTGCGAATATCTCCCATATATAAATTGTTGTTTCATATATGGAACGTTTCGGTGCCCGGCAGGAGGCACCCGTCCGCAGAGACGGTAGCCGGGAAGAATAGCTGGGGCGCAACAGAGCGCTATGGCAATCAGCAGAGGCAACATGATCGAAATCGAATTCCGCAAGGTCGGCAAAAGCTTTGTCGATCGCCAGACGGCGCAAGCGCGCGCCGCTGTCACCAACGTCAACCTGTCCATCAAGAGTGGCGAGGTGGTCTCCATCATCGGCCCCTCGGGCTGTGGCAAGAGCACCCTGCTCAACATGGGCGCCGGTCTCTACCTGCCCACCGAAGGCGAGGTCTTCGTCAGCGGCGAGCGCGTGACCAAGCCGGTGCGCAAGGTGGCCTTCATGCTGCAGAAGGACCTGCTCATGCCCTGGCGAAATATCCGCGCCAACGTCACCCTGGGCCTGGAAATCGACGGCATGCGCGAGGCCGAGCGCCGTCGCATCGCCGACGAGTTGCTGGCCAAGTGCCACCTCAAGGGTTTTGAAGAGCATTACCCGTACCAGCTCTCCGGCGGCATGCGTCAGCGCGCCGCACTGGCACGCACGCTGGCGGTAGACCCGCAGGTGCTGCTGCTGGACGAGCCGTTCTCGGCCCTGGATGCGCAGACCAAGATGGTGCTGCAGCAGGACCTGGCCAAGATGCTCTACGAAAAGAAGAAGACCGCGCTCTTCATCACCCACGATCTGGTGGAGGCCATCGCCTTGTCGGACCGCCTGCTGGTCATGAGCGAGCGTCCCGGCACCATCGTCGAGGAAATCGTGGTCGACCTGCCATTCCGCGACAATCCGCTGGAGCGCCGCAAGCTGCCCGAGATCGGCCCCCTGCAAGGGCGTCTGATGGAACTGCTCAAGGTTGGCAAAGAGACCGCCGAGCTGCACTGATTTCACGCTGCATCTTCACCCGTCAACAGAGAGACCCCCAAGGGAGATCCAGAAACATGAAGAACCTGTTCGCATCCGCCTGTAGTGCACTTGCCCTGGTCGCCGCCACGGGCGCGGCCGTGCTGCCCATGGCCGCGCATGCCGCTCCGGAAGAAGTGACCTACCTGCTGCCCGCGCCGCCCAATTCGCCGGCCTTCGCTCCCTGGGTGCTGGCCCAGCACAAGGGCTATTACGCCGATGAAAACCTGAAGGTCAGCTTTATCGTCGCCAAGGGCGGTGTGGACGTGGCCAAGCAGATCGGTGCCGGCAATGCCGTCATTGGCGGCGCCATTGGCGACACCCCCATCGTGGTGCGCGCCAACGGCATCCCGGTCAAGGCCATCGCCGTGCTGGGTGCCGGTTCGGTCACCATGGTCGCGGCCAATCCGGCCGACGGCATCAAGGGCCTGAAGGACCTCAAGGGCAAGACCGTCACCGTGATGTCCTATACCGACACCACCTACTACGCCTTCCTGGGTAGCCTCAAGACCGCCGGTCTGTCCAAGACCGACGTGCAGATCCAGGCCGCCGGCCCCTCCGGCGTCTGGCAGCTATACACCTCGGGCAAGTCACAGGCCTTTGCCGGTGTGCCGGACTGGGTGGTCAACGCCACCGATGCCGGCGCCAAGGTGGAGCTGCTGGACAACGGCGGCTTCAAGAGCATGGCCCAGGCCATCCTGGCCTCCGACGACACTATCAAGAAGAATCCGGAACTGTTGAAGCGGCTGGTGCGCGCCACCCTGCGCGGCATGCAGGACATCATGAAGGACCCCAAGGCCGCCGCCGATGACTACACGGCCGCGCTGCCCACCTACAAGGGCAAGGAAGCCAGCATCCAGGCCACCTTCGAGATGTACAACAAGTATGTCTACGCCAACCAGAAGACCCTGGGCCAGATTGACCAGGCGCGCATGGAAGCGGTGCAGAAGTTCTACGTCAGCGAGGGCATCGTCACCAAGGTCACCCCGGTCAACGAGCTCTTCACCAACCAGTTTGTCGGAGTGGCCAAGTAATCATGAATACCACCACAGCCAAAGACCTGACCATGTCCAGTCCCGAGCCAACGTCCTCACCCAACCCGGCCAAACCGACGGCACGCCGTCCGCTTTTCAACGACAAGGCCCGCACGGTGTGCGGCAGCCTGGCGCTGCTGGTGGCGTTCATCGCCGCATGGCAGTGGGGCCCGGGCATGCTGGGCATGCCCGAATACATCCTGCCCAATTTCATGCAGGTGGTGCGTGAAGCGGTGGTGATGTGGAACAACGCGCAACTGCTGCAGCACTTCGGCATCACGGCCATGGAAGTGGTGTTCGGCTTCCTCTTCGGCGCCTTGCTGGGTCTGGCCGTCGGTGTCGCGCTGGGCCTCTCGCCACGTGCCGAGGCCATGCTCTCGCCCTACATCCTGGCGCTACAGATCGCGCCCAAGGTGGCCTTTGCGCCACTGTTCGTGATGTGGCTGGGCTACACCATCTATCCCAAGATCATCGTGGCGGTGCTGATCGTGTTCTTCCCGATCATGATCAACGTGCTCTCGGCCATCCGTACCGTCGATCCCGACATGGTCAACCTGGTACGCACACTCAATGCCGGCCGCTGGCAGATCTTCCACCTGGTCGAGTTCCGTTCGGCGCTGCCGGCTCTCTTCTCTGGCTTGCGCATCGCCTCCACGCTGTCGGTGATCGGCGTGACCGTGGGTGAACTTGTGGGGGGCAACCAGGGCCTGGGTTATCTGCTGGTCGATGGCGAAGGGCAGGGCAATACCGCTGCTGTCTTCGTCTCCATCGTCGCGCTGACCCTCATCGGCGTGGTCACCTACGGCGTGGTGGTCTGGGCTGAGCGCAAGGTCCTGCACTACCTGCCCAAGGCCAATACCAGCACCGTCTGAATCGAACCGGAACCTAACCAGCACCCAACCAGCGCAACAGGAGCAAGCACATGTCAGCAGCAAGCACGGCGACACTTTTGGCGGGGCGACGCATTCTGGTCACTGGCGCCGCACGCGGCCTCGGCCTGGCGTTCGTGGACGCCATCGCCGCCGCCGGCGCCACGGTGGCCATGGCCGACATCCTGCAGGAAGAACTGGTGGCCTCGGTAGCCGCCCTGAAACAGCGCGGCCTGCAGGTCGAGGGCTTTGCACTGGACCTGGCCGATCCCGCCTCGGTGAAGACCTGCGCGGCAGCCGCCACGCAATGGCTGGGCGGACTCGATGGTCTGGTCAACAACGCCGCCATCACCAACTCCGGCGGCAAGAGCAGCGAGCAGCTGGAGGTGGACATGTGGGACCGCGTCATGGATGTCAACGTGCGCGGCACCTGGCTGATGACCAATGCCTGCCTGCCGGCGCTGCGTGCCTCGGGACGCGGCGCGGTGGTGAACCTGTCGTCCGACACCCCGCTGTGGGGCGCCCCCAACCTGCTGGCCTACGTCGCCAGCAAGAGCGCGGTCATCGGCATGACCCGCTCGCTGGCCCGCGAGCTGGGCGCCGACAACATCACCGTCAATGCCGTGGCACCGGGCCTGACGCTGGTGGAAGCCACCCAGTACGTACCGCAGGCGCGGCACCAGCACTACCTTGACGGCCGAGCCATCCGGCGCGACCAGTTGCCAGAGGATGTCTGCGGCGCGGTGGTGTTCGCGCTGTCGGAGATGGCGCGCTTCTTCACCGGTCAGGTGATGGCGGTCAACGGTGGCTTCGTGATGCATTGAAAACGTATTTCTTGCCAGATCAACCCGGATCACTCCGGACCCCTTCAAGGAGAAAAGCATGACCGATATGTCCGAACAGGAAAACATGGGCCGCAGCTGGGATCGCCCCGCCGGTGCCAGCTTCGCCGACTGGATGGAATCGCGCGTGGCGCGCCTGTCCACCCGCAAGTACGACTGGAACGCACTGAAGTTCCAGGCCGACTACGACCCCAAGTACCGTCGTGCCCAGATGCGCTACATCGGCACCGGTGGCACCGGCGTGGCACATGACGCCAACGTCATCCCCTCAGAGAATTTCACCTTCTCGACCATGATCATCCCGGCCGGCCACGAAGGCCCGTCGCATCTGCACGTGGACGTGGAAGAAGTGTTCTTCGTCCTGCGCGGCAAGCTCAAGCTGGTGCTGGAAAAGGATGGCGAGCGCTTCGAGACCATCCTCACCGACCGTGACGTAGTCTCGGTGCCGCCCGGCGTGTATCGCGAAGAGATCAACATCGGTGACGAAGACGCCCTGATGTGCGTGATGCTGGGTGCCAAGAAGCCTCTCACCCCGACCTATCCGCCGGATCATCCGCTGACCTCGGTCAAGCGCTGATTGTAGTGCACCAAACCATGCATCCCGCCACCTCCATCGCCTCCGCCACTGCAGTCAGCTGCGACGACGCCCTGCGCGAGCCGCTGGCTCTGCTGGCGGGCCGCTTCGCCGAGGGCAGCGTCGAGGTGCCGGGCGGCCGTGTCAGCTACCGTAGTTGCGGCAGCGGTCCGGTGGTAGTACTGCTGCATGGCATCAGCTCGGGCGCGGCCTCGTGGTTGCAGTGCGCGCTCAAGCTGGAGTCGCAGGCCCGCGTGATCGCCTGGAACGCACCCGGTTACGGCCGTTCCACACCGCTGACGATGAGCCAGCCCAAGGCGGTCGATTATGCAGGGCGTCTGCAGGACATGCTGCAGGCGCTGGAGGTCGAGCAGTGCGTGCTGGTCGGCCATTCGCTGGGCGCGCTGATGGCCGCGGCCTACCTGGCCCATGGCGATGGCCGCGCACGCCGCACGCTGCTGGCCGATCCGGCGCTGGGCTACGGCGCCCCCGGCAAGCAAGAGCGCGCGCACCAGGTGCGGGAAGAGCGCTTGGGCGCCTTGCGCACCCTGGGTATCGCCGGCATGGCGCAGAAACCCACGCGCCTGCTGTCGGCCCACGCCAGCGCGCAGGACCACGCCTGGGTGCGCTGGAACATGCAGTGGCTGGACGCCTCGGGCTACACCCAGGCCGTGCAATTGTTGTGCGGTGACGATATCGCGCCCTACCTGCAGGCTGCATCACGACGGGGGGTGTCGGTGGCATGCGGGGCCGAGGACATCGTCACCACCCCAGAGGCCAGTGAAGGGCTGGCCAGGCAGTTCGAACTTCCCTTCAAGCTGGTGGACGCGGCCGGTCATGCCTGCTATATCGAGCAGCCGTCGCAATTTGCTGCGCTGGTCAGCGCGCAACTCACCTCAACCAACTAGAACAGAAAATCATCATGAACAAACCAGTGATGCCAGAAGAAGAGTCGCAAGACAAGTATTCCGTCCCCGGCCTGGAACGCGGCCTGCGCCTGCTGTGCGAATTCAGCCGCCAGGACAAGACCCTGTCCGCGCCAGAATTGGCGCGTCGCCTGGACATCCCGCGCTCCACCGTATTCCGCCTGCTGGCCACGCTGGAACGCATGGGCTTCGTCGAGCGCGCCGATGGCGGGCGCGACTACCGCCTGGGCATGTCGGTGCTGCGCCTGGGCTTCGAATACCTGGCCTCGCTGGAACTGACCGAGATCGGGCGCCCGCTACTGGACCGCCTGCGCGACGAGATCGGCTACTCCTGCAACCTGGTGGTGCGCGATGGCCGTTCCATCGTCTATGTCGCCAAATCGGTCACCCAGACCGCCTTCACCAGCCACGTCAACGTCGGCACCCGCCTGCCGGCGCATGCCACCGTGCTAGGCCGGGTGCTGCTGGAAGACCTGAGCCTGCCGCAACTGCGCGCCCTGTATCCGGAAGAACACCTGGAAGTCTTTTCCAGCAACACCCCCAAGACCGTGGTCGAACTGTTCGACATGGTGCAGGCCGACAAGGAGCGCGGCTTCGTGCTGCAGGAAGGCTTCTTCGAGACCAGCATCTCGACGGTGGCCGCACCGGTGCGCGATCACTCCGGCAATGTGGTGGCCGCCCTGGGCGCCACGATCCCTTCGCCGCACATTGACGCCAGCCAGCTCGACGTCATCGTGGCGCGCGTGCGCGACACCGCGGCCGAACTGTCCCGCCTGCTGGACCACGCACCCGAGCGCGGCGCCAAGGTCGTCAACATGTGGCGGGGCTGAGATGGCGATGACTTCTCTTCAGGGCAAGGTGGCCGTGGTCACCGGCGGGTCTTCCGGCATCGGTCTGGCGACCGTGGAACTGCTGCTGGAAGCGGGCGCTGCCGTGGCCTTTTGTGGCCGTGACGGCGCCCGGCTGAAGGACGCCGAAGCCGCACTGCGCGAGCGTCATCCGCACGCCCGGCTCTACAGCGCCCCCTGCGACGTGCTCTCGCAGGAGCAGGTGCAGGCCTTCGCCACCTCGGTGGAAAACACCCTGGGCGCGGTGTCCATGCTGGTCAACAATGCCGGCCAGGGCCGCGTCTCGACCTTTGCCGATACCGCCGACGAAGCCTGGAGCGAAGAGCTGCGTCTGAAATTCTTTTCCGTGATCTACCCGACCCGCGCCTTCCTGCCGCAACTGCAGGCCATGAGCGCGCAGCACGGGGATGCCGCCATCGTCTGCGTCAATTCGCTGCTGGCCACGCAACCCGAGTCGCACATGGTGGCCACGTCCGCCGCCCGCGCCGGCGTGCACAACCTGGTGCGCTCGCTGGCCACCGAACTGGCCAATGGCGAAGCTGCCCGCGTGCGCGTGAATGGCATCCTGATCGGCCTGGTGGAATCGGGCCAATGGCGCCGCCGCTATGCCGCGCGCGGCCCCGAACTGCAGGACCAGAGCTGGGCCCAATGGACCGCCGCGCTGGCCGCAAGGAAACAGATTCAACTCGGCCGTCTCGGCCTTCCCCGGGAAGCCGCGCAGGCGATCGTATTCCTCGCCACGCCGCTTTCCTCGTACACCACAGGCAGCCATATCGATGTTTCAGGAGGACTTTCCCGCCATGTCTAATACCAACCAGCAAGTGACCGTCGGCTGCGCCATCGCGGCTTTCCTCGAACAGTGCGGCGTGAAGGCCGCCTTCGGCGTGATCTCCATCCACAACATGCCCATCCTGGACGCCTTCGGTGAGCGCGGCAAGATCCGTTTCATCCCGGCCCGCGGCGAAGCCGGCGGCGCCAACATGGCCGACGCCTATGCCCGCACCACCGGTGGCCTGGGTGTATGCCTGACCTCCACCGGCACCGCCGCCGGCAATGCCGCCGGCGCCATGGTGGAAGCCTTGACCGCCGGTACGCCGCTGCTGCACCTGACCGGTCAGATCGAGACCCCTTACCTGGACCAAAGCCTGGCCTACATCCACGAAGCGCCGGACCAGTTGAGCATGCTCAAGGCCATCTCCAAGGCGGCCTTCCGCATCCGTAGCGTCGAGACCGCCATCAGCACCATCAAGCTGGCCGTGCAGACCGCGCTGACCCCGCCGATGGGACCGGTCTCGGTGGAAATCCCCATCGATATCCAGGCCGCCCTGATCCCCATGCCCAGCAATCTGCAGCCGCTGGCCATCCCACAAAGCGTGCCGTCGGCGCGTGCGCTGGATGAACTGGCCGAGCGCCTGATGAAGGCCAAGCGCCCGCTGCTGTGGCTGGGCGGCGGGGCGCGTCATGCCGGTGCGCAGGTACAGCGCCTGCTGGATCTGGGCTTCGGCGTGGTCACCAGCACCCAGGGTCGCGGCATCGTGGCCGAGGATGATCCGCGCTCCCTGGGCGCCTTCAACCTGCACAAGCCGGTCGAGCATTTCTATCAGAGCTGCGACGCCATGCTGGTCGTCGGCTCGCGCCTGCGCGGCAACGAAACCCTGAAGTACGAACTGAAATTGCCGCGCCCGCTGTATCGCGTGGATGCCGATCCGGCTGCCGAAGGCCGCTGTTACACCAGCGACTATTTCGTCTGCGGTGATTCGGCGCTGGTACTGGCTGGCCTGGCTGATCGCCTGGCCGCGCTGAAGGTCGATCCAGGCTTCATGGCCGACCTGCAGAAGGCCCGCGATACCGCCGTGCATGGCCTGGTCGATGGCCTCGGTCCCTATAGCGCCCTGGTGGAACAGTTGCAGCAGGCCGCCGGCCGCGAGTTCAACTGGGTGCGCGACGTCACCGTCTCCAACAGTACCTGGGGCAACCGCTACCTGCGCATCTTTGATCCGCGTGCCGGCGTGCATGCGCTGGGTGGCGGCATCGGCCAGGGCCTGGCCATGGGCATCGGCGCGGCCATCGGTGCAGCGGTCACGCAGTCGGGCAAGAAGACCTTCACCCTGGCCGGTGATGGCGGCTTCATCCTCAACCTGGGGGAGCTGGCCACGGCCGTGCAGGAACAGGCCGACATGGTGATCGTGCTGATGAACGACCAAGGCTACGGCGTCATCAAGAACATCCAGGATGCGCAATACGGCGGTCGTCGCCACTACGTGGACCTGCACACGCCCGACTATGCCGAACTGTCCTCGGCGCTGAAGCTGCGTCACCGGCGCGTGGGCAACCTGGCCGAGGTGGCCGGGGTGCTGGACGAGGCGCTGTCGCAGAAGGGACCCTTCCTGCTGGAGATCGACATGCTGGCCATCGGCAGCTTCAAGACCGCCTTCGCCGGCCCGCCGGTCAATCAGACGGAAAACGCGGAAAGCGCGGAAAAGGCCGCCGCCGCGGCAGCTGTCGTGGTTGCCGCTGCCGCCACCGCTGCCACCGCCTGAGGAGCCGAGCATGCTGCACGTATCGATGATCGGATGCGGCGCCATCGGCGTGGGCGTCATGGAGATCCTCAAGAGTGACCCCGAGGTCGCCTTCGACATGGTGGTGGTGCCGGAAGCGCACATGGAGCGCGCCCGCAGCACCGTCTCCACGCTGGCGCCGACGGCCCAGGTGGTGTCGCGGCTGGGCGAGGAACGTCCCGACCTGCTGATCGAATGCGCCGGCCACCAGGCCATCGCCGAACACATCATCCCGGCGCTGGAGCGCGGCATCCCCTGCATGTTGGTGTCCATCGGCGCCTTGTCCGAACCCGGCCTGGTGGACCAGCTGGAAGCCGCCGCCCGTGCCGGCAAGACCCAGGTGCAGTTGCTCTCCGGCGCCATCGGCGCCATCGACGCCCTGGCAGCGGCCAAGGTCGGTGGACTGGAGTCGGTGGTCTATACCGGCCGCAAGCCCCCGCAGGCCTGGAAGGATACGCCGGCCGAGGCTGCCTTCGATCTGGATGCGCTCAAGGAGGCGACCGTCATCTTCGAAGGCAGCGCCCGCGAAGCGGCGCGCCTGTATCCCAAGAACGCCAACGTCGCCGCCACGCTGTCGCTGGCCGGCCTCGGTCTGGACCAGACCCGGGTGCGCCTGTACGCCGATCCGGGCGTGAGCGAGAACGTGCACTACGTGGAAGCGCGGGGCGCCTTCGGCGGCTTCGAGCTGACCATGCGCGGCAAGCCGCTGGCGGCCAATCCCAAGACCTCGGCGCTGACCGTCTACAGCGTCGTACGCGCCCTGGGCAATCGCGCCCATGCGCTGTCGATCTGAGTTTCTGAGTATCTGAGCATCGCAAGGACATGTCGACCATGATGAATCTGAACGAAACGCTGCCGATCTGCATCGCCGGTCAATGGCGACTGGGTGGCGGCGACCGTTATGCCACGCTCTACCCGGCCACGGGTGAGCCGGTGGCCTACCTCCATGCGGCCAGTGTGGCTGATGTGGAAGAGGCCATCGCCGGTGCCGACCTCGCCTTCCGCACCAGCGGCTGGGCGCAGAAGAAGCCGCATGAACGTGCCGCCGTCCTGTACCGCGTGGCGCAGCTGATCCGCGAACGCGGCGAAGCGCTGGCGCAGATGCAGCGCCTGGACAATGGCAAGCCCATCAGCGAGACGCGCAATCTGGTGGCCAGCGCTGCCGGTACCTTCCAGTTCTTTGCGGCCGCCTGCGAAACCCTGGAAGAAACCCTCACGCCCATGCGTGGCGATAATCTCACCATGAGCGTGTATGAACCCATGGGCGTGGTGGCTGCCATCACGCCGTGGAATTCGCCGATCGCCAGCGAGGCGCAGAAGATGGCGCCGGCCCTGGCTGCCGGCAATGCGGTGGTGGTCAAGCCGGCCGAGGTGACGCCGCTGGCCGCGCTGGAACTGGCGCGCATATGCATCGAAGCCGGCGTGCCGGCCGGCATGATCAGCGTGCTGCCGGGCAAGGGCTCGGTGATCGGCGACGCCATCACCCTGCATCCGCTGGTCAAGCGCGTCTCCTTCACCGGTGGTACCACCACCGGCAAGCACATCGCCCACATCGCTGCCGACAAGATGATGCCTGTTTCGCTGGAACTGGGTGGCAAGTCGCCCACCATGGTGTTCGAGGATGCCGATCTCGACCATGCCGTGGCCGGTGTGCTGTATGGCATCTTCAGCAGTTCCGGCGAATCCTGTATCGCCGGCTCGCGCCTGTTCGTGGCTCGCTCACTGTACGACGGCTTCATGGAGCGCCTGGCCGCCGGTGCCGCCGCACTGCGTGTGGGCGATCCGGCCGACGAGCGCACCCAGATGGGGCCGCTGATCACGGCCCGCCATCGCGAAGGCATCGAGCGCTATGTCGACATCGGCGTCACCGATGGCGGCCGCATCCGCACCGGTGGCGTGCGTCCGCAGGGCGCGCAGTTCGAGCGCGGGTACTACTACACCCCGACCATCATCGAAGGCGTCAGCAATGAGCAACGCATCTGCCAGGAAGAAATCTTCGGGCCGGTGCTGGTGGCCATGCCCTTCGACAACGAAGACGATTTGATCCGGCAAGCCAACGACAGCGTCTATGCGCTCGCCGCCGGTATCTGGACGCGCGACTACAAGCGCGCCTGGCGCATCGGCCGGGCGGTGCAAGCCGGCAATGTCTGGATCAACACCTACAAGCAATTCTCGATCTCGACCCCCTTCGGCGGCTGGCGCGACAGCGGCCTGGGGCGCGAGAAGGGCAGGCTGGGCATCCTGCAGTACATGGAGCAGAAGGCCATGTACTGGGGCATGAACGAACAGCCCTTGCCCTGGGCCGGCTGAAAGCGCCGTCTGCTGAACACGTATTGGAGACACACATGGACGTATTGGGTATCGACGAAATCATCTACGGCGCGGACGACCTGCCGACCTGCCGCCAGTTCTTCCTCGACTGGGGCATGCTGCTGGCGCAGGAAAGCGCAGCCGAACTGGTCTTCGAATCGCAGAACGGCTGCCGCGTCATCGTGCGCGACAGCGCCGACCCCGGCCTGCCGCCGGCTATCGAAGCCGGACCGACCCTGCGCGAGGTGGTGTGGGGCGTGTCCTCGGCCGTCGTGCTGGACAAGTTCGCCGGCCGCATTAGCGGTCTGCCGGGCTACGTCAATGACGGCAAGCGCGTCGGTTGCACCGATCCGAACGGCCTGGCGGTGCGCTTCCAGGTCTCGGTCAAGCGCGATGTCGAGGTCGAATGCGCACGCATGAACACCTGGAACGAAAAGAACCGCATCAACCAGCGCAGCCCCATCTATGAACGTGCCACGCCCATCGAGGTGGGACACGTGGTGTTCTTCGTCAAGGACGTCAAGGCCTGCGAACGCTTCTATTGCGAGAACTTCGGCTTCGTGCCCTCGGACCGCTATCCGGAACGCGGCGCCTTCCTGCGCTGCGCCGATGTCGGCGGGCATCATGACATCTTCCTGCTGCAACCCCCGGAGGCAAGGTCGGGCCTGAACCACGTGGCCTTCACCGTGCGCGACATCCATGAAGTCTTCGGCGGTGGCATGCACATGTCGCGCAAGGGTTGGGAGACGCAACTGGGTCCGGGCCGCCATCCGATTTCCTCGGCCTACTTCTGGTACTTCAAGAATCCGGCCGGCGGTCTGATCGAATACTACGCCGACGAAGACCAGCTCGATGCCCACTGGGAGCCGCGTGACTTCGAACCCGGCCCGACAGTGTTCGCCGAATGGGCCATCGATGGCGGCATCGACGGCAACACCCGCCGCCAGAAGAATGCACAAGGCCCCAGCGGCAAGTTCCTGACCGACCGCGCGCCGGCCGGCAAGTAAGACGGCAATCCGTCATTTGTAGAAAGGAAATCCAGATGTCCTTCAAGATCGGAATCCTGGGCGCCGGCATCGGCGGCCTGACCGCCGCCATCGCCCTGCAGCGCGCGGGCCATGAGGTGGTGGTGTATGAACAGTCCAAGCAATTCCTGCGCGTGGGCGCGGATATCAACCTCACCCCCAACGCGGTGCGTGCACTCGATGGACTGGGCATCGCCGAGGCCGTGCGTCGCACCGCGGCCCGTCCCACCCACCGCATCAGCCGTACCTGGGACAGCGGCGAGGAAACCTCGCGCCTGGCCATGGGCGATACGGCCGAGCAGAAATACGGCGCACCGCAACTGACCATCCACCGTGCCGACCTGCTGGCGGCACTGGCCGAGGTATTCCCGCTGGAGCAGGTGCGCTTTGCCAAGCGCGCCGAGAAGATCAGCGAAGAGGGCGATGGCATCCATCTGCACTTCACCGATGGCAGCACGGACCGCGTGGACGTGCTCATCGGTGGCGACGGCATCCACTCCGCCGTGCGCACGGCCATGTTCGGTGTCGAGAGCCCGCGCTTCACCGGCGTGGTGGCCTTCCGCGCGGTGGTGCCGGCCTCCCGCGTGGCCGGCGTGCCGAACCTGCAGGCCTTCACCAAGTGGTGGGGGCCGAACCCGGAAAGCCAGATCGTGACCTTCCCGCTCAATCGCGGTGAAGACATCTTCATCTTCGCTACCACCGCCCAGGAAAGCTGGCATCTGGAATCCTGGACCACCCCGGGCAACGTGCAGGAATTGCGCGATAGCTACGCCGGCTTCCATCCCGACGCCACGGCCTTGCTGGACGCCTGCGACGAAGTGCTCAAGACTGCGCTCTACGAACGCGATCCGCTGCCGGCCTGGGCGCGCGGCAACATGGCGCTGCTGGGTGATGCCTGTCATCCGATGATGCCCTTCATGGCGCAGGGTGCCGGCATGGCCATCGAGGATGCGGTGGTGTTGGCGCGCTGCCTGGCCAAGGTCACCACGCTGGAGCAGGTGGCAGGATCCTTGCATACCTATGAGCAGTTGCGCATGGAACGTGCCTCGAAGATCCAGATCGGTTCACGCGGCAACAACTGGCTGCGCGAAGGCGGCAATGCCGACTGGGTCTATGGCTATGACGCCTGGACCACGCCGCTGGATGCCCAGCCCGAGTCTGCGGCCGTTCCTGCGTGAGCCCCCGATGAGTGCAGAAACCAAGCCCGACCGCATGCTCCTGACCATTGTGCTCAGGCATGACCAGTCGAAGAACCTGGAGCAGATCCAGGCGCACATGAAGCAGATGGACTGGTGGGAGCGCTTCCCGGTGGAAGGCTGTCGCGTGGTGTCCTGGACCGTGGCCATGGGCCTGGGCCAGATCGTCACCCTGGAACTGCCACCGGCGCTGCTGCCGCAAGTCAATGTCGAGCTGGAGCGCTCGGCCTGGGGCGTGTTCCGTACCGAGTGCTACCCCACTTACGATTTTGTTCCCGTGCGCGAGCGTATCCGCGAGCGCGTCAGAAATGGAGGCCAATGATGGTTGCAACTGTTACCGATGTCTATCTCAATCCGCACCAGGCACGTCGCCGTGCGCCGACCCAGTTCGAAGACCTGCTGGGCGACTCCATCGAGCGCGCCTACGCCGCCGGCATCCACGAACTGGATGCGCTGGTGGCACACCTGAACCGTACCGGCCCGAGCTGCCCCTATAACCAGGGCGTGTGGACCGCCGCCAACTTCCAGGAAGAGATTGCCCGCCTGGCCGCCTGATCCGTCCAGCCGCCAAGCCAGCCTACAGGAGAGTATCCAAATGAGAACCACCGCCAATGATCCCGTCGATGCCGTCCTCGCCGTCGGCCTGAAAGACCTGTGGTACCCGATCTGCCCGTCCGAGTTCGTGGCCGAGAAGCCGGTCTCGCTGCGCCGCCTGGGCAAGAAGTTCGTGTTCTGGCGCGAGCCCTCGGGCAAGCTGCATGCCCTGGAAGACCACTGCCCGCACCGTGGGGCGCCGCTGTCCATGGGCATCCCCATGGGTGACCGCATCGCCTGTGGCTACCACGGCGTGCAGGTGCGCTTCGACGGCGTGGTCACCAGCGTGCCGGGCAGCCCCGGTTGCAAGCTGGAGGGGGCCAAGGCCACGCGTCGCTTCCACGTGACCGAAGCGGCCGGTGCCATCTTCCTCTACAACAGCCTGGAAGACGTCGACACCCCGCCGCCGCTGCGCCTGCCGGAAGAACTGACCAGCCCTGAGTATTCCAACTTCCTGTGCTACACCGAATGGAAGGGTGATTACCGCTACGTGCTGGACAACGTGATGGACCCAATGCACGGCACCTTCCTGCACAAGCAGTCGCACTCCATGGCCGAAGGCGACAACACCGCCAGTTTCGGCATCCGCGAGACCGACATCGGCTTCGTCTTCGAGAAGGAAGGCCAGCGCGACGTCAACTTCGACTGGACCGAATGGGGCGATACCGACCTGCACTGGATGCGCCTGGCCATTCCCTATCCCAAGACCGGCGGCCCCGGCGGCAGCTTCGTCATCATCGGCAGCTACACGCCCATCGTGGACAACATCGCTGCGGTGTTCCACTGGCGCTGCCGCAAGCTGTCCGGCTGGCAGCGCGACACCTGGCGTTTCCTCTACCGCAACCGCCTGGAAGCGCGCCACTGGAACGTGCTGGAACAGGACCGCGTGGTGCTGGAACTGATGGAGCCCGACGCCAACCAGCGCGAGATGCTGTACCAGCACGACATGGGCATCGTGCGCCTGCGTCGTCACCTGCGCGGCCTGGCCAAGGCCCAGCTGGCGCGGGAAGAGGAACTGGCCGCAGCCAAGGCGCCGGTGAAGGCGGCATGAACCACGCAGCAACTCCGGTCGCCGTGCGCCATGTGAAGACCGACAAGGTCCCCGAACTGGCCACGGCCACCTGGTCCAACTGCCTGGTGGTGGGCGACGAGATCGTGATGTCCGGCATGACCGCGCATCCGGCCTCGCGCCAGCAGACGCTGGACACCTACCAGCAGACGCTGGTGGTGCTGGGCAAGATCCGCGATCTGGTGGAGGCCGCCGGCGGCAGCGTGGGCAGCATCACCAAGCTGGTGATCTACGTCACCGACATCGCGCACAAGGACGAGGTAGGACGCGCCCGCCGCGACTTCTTCGGCACGCCCTATCCGTGCTCGACGCTGGTGGCGGTGAGCGCGCTGGTGTTTCCGGAACTGGCCGTCGAGATCGATGCCTTTGCGCGGCTGGGTGTGGACCTGCAGCAGGCAGTGGCCGGTTGATGCAAGTGGCAGCAAGTGGCATGTGGCGGTTTGAACAATCTGATGTGATGGTGGTGCATTCATGAGCAGTCCTCTTATTTCCGTGCGCGTGCAGGCCATGCGCTTTGAAGCACAAGGCGTGGTCAGCGTCGAACTGCGCCTGCCCGAGGGCGGCGAGCTACCGGCCTTCGCGGCGGGCGCGCATATCGACCTGCACCTGGGCAATGGCCTGGTGCGCAGCTATTCACTGTCGAATTCGCCGACCGAGCGGCATCGCTATGTGGTGGGTGTGCTCAATGACCGGGGCAGTCGCGGTGGTTCGCGCTATGTGCATGAACAACTGCGGGTCGGTGCCATCCTCACCATCTCGGCGCCGCGCAACAATTTCCCACTGGAAGAAACAGCGCCGTTGTCGGTGCTGATCGCCGGTGGCATCGGCATCACGCCGATCTCCTGCATGTATCACCATCTGCGCGCCCAAGGCCGGGAAGCGGTGTTGCACTACTGCGCCCGCTCGCGCAAGGAAGCGGCCTTCACCGCCGAGCTGCTGGGGCGGCCGGGTGTATCCAGCCATTTCGATGACGAGGCCGGCGCGCCACCGGACCTGCGCGGTTTCCTGTCGGCCTATCCGAAGGATGCGCATTTCTATTGCTGCGGGCCGACGCCCATGCTCAACGCCTTCGAAAACCTGTGCGAAGAACTGGGTCTGCCCAACATGCACATCGAACGCTTTGCCGCCGAAAAGGTGGAGGCGGTCCAGACCGGCAGCTACGTCGCCGAACTGGCGCGCAGTAAATCCAGCGTCACCGTCCCGGCCGGCAAGTCGCTGCTGGACGCCTTGCTGGATGCCGGCATCGCGGTCGATCACAGCTGCCGCGAAGGGGTCTGCGGCGCCTGCGAGACCAAGGTAGTGGAGGGCGAGCTGGAACA
>JAFAMT010000096.1 GCA_019233085.1 Herbaspirillum sp. | reverse complement strand
TGCCTCCTTGCCGCGCTGTCGCACAGCTTGCGCGAATGGCCCGGACACGCCTGCGCCGCCGATGTCATGCATCGCCGCGAGCCGCGTGTGCAGGCCTCTTCTGGCATGGATATTGCTGGCGGTAAAGCCGGGATGGCCGTGGTGTGGCCCGTCCGCGGGCACCTTGCCAGGCAGGATAGTGGGGTGTTGCAGTTGCAGCGGATGGTGTCGGGGACGAGACGAGGCATTGCGTCCCGTGCCATATCGGCATGAGGGTTTTTGCGGATTGCATGACCGGGTAGCATATGTCGTACAATGCGCCCGCCGAGTGTTGCGTATCAGTAATTTGTCAGCAAGTGGTTCGCCATGGGGGTGGTTTCCGAGAGGAGTCGCCAGGTGTGGATCACGCAATGCTGGCAAAGATGGGTGCAAGAACAGAGAATAGGCATCACGGCAGATAACAAGAACAGGTCCCTCCGATAGGGCCGGACAGTCGTTGCTCCGGACGGCGCAAGCTGTTGCGGGGCGGGGCTTTTGATACACTACGTAAAAATTTTTCCAGGAGGTCACACAATGAAGTTATTGAAGCTAGCAGGGGTTTTGGTCGGGGCAAGCGTTCTGATGAGCTCGGTTCACGCTGAGGAATTCACCGGCCGTCTGAAGAAGATCAAGGAATCCGGCACCCTGACGCTGGGCGTGCGCGATTCGTCGATTCCCTTCTCGTATCTGGATGACAAGCAGTCCTACCAGGGCTACTCGATCGACCTGTGCCTGAAGGCCGCGACCGCGATCCAGAAGAAGCTGGGCCTGACCTCGCTGAACATCAAGATGGTTCCGGTGACCTCGGCCACCCGTATCCCCCTGATCGCCAACGGCACCACCGACATCTCCTGCGACTCCGCGACCAACAACCAGGAACGCTGGAACCAGGTGGCCTTCTCGGTGACCGAATTCGTGACCGCCAACAAGTTCCTGTCCAAGAAGGCCGCGAACCTGAAGACCCTGGATGACCTGAAGGGCAAGACCGTGGTCTCGACCTCCGGCACTTCCAACCTGAAGCAGATCACCGCGCTGAACGCCGAACGCAACCTGGGCATGAACATCCTGGCTGCCAAGGACCACGCCGAAGCCTTCCTGATGGTGGAAACCGGCCGTGCCGCCGCCTTCGTGATGGATGACATCCTGCTGTCTTCGCTGGCGGCCAACTCCAAGGCCCCTGGCGACTACCAGGTGTCCTCGGAAGCCCTGTCGGTCGAGCCGTACGGCCTGATCCTGCCCAAGGGCGACAACGACTTCAAGAAGGTCGTCGATGAAGCCCTGACCGTGGTCTACAAGGGCGACGACATCAAGAAGATCTATGCCAAGTGGTTCCAGTCCCCGATCCCGCCCAAGGGTGTGAACCTGAACGTGCCGATGAGCCCGCAACTGACCACCGTGCTGGCCAAGCCGACCGATTCCTACGATCCGGCCGCCTACGCTGTGGTGCCGGAAGCCCAGAAGAACCTGGGCAAGAAGAAGTAATCGGCCCATTGCCTGGTGCAATCTGACGAAACGGGGGCCTGTCCCCCGTTTTGTTTAGCCGGTGTCAAAACGCTTGCCTCAGGGCAAGGGCTTTTTTCCACGGCACCGGACTAGCCCTACCAGACGTACAAGAAGCGGCGCGGCATTTGCCTGGTGACCGCGCCCGACAGATACACGACTCGACACAGACTCGAACCACAGACGAGGCCATTTATGCATTACAACTGGAATTGGGGGATCTTCTGGGAGATGTCTCCCGATGGTATCCCCTACATCGATACGCTCTTGGCCGGCCTGAAATGGACCCTGGCCACGGCCGCCAGTGCCTGGATCATGGCATTGATCCTGGGCACCATCTTCGGCACCTTGCGCACCACGACCAAGCCATGGGTCGTGCGCATTGCCAACGGCTATGTGGAACTGTTCCGCAACATCCCGTTGCTGGTGCAGATGTTCCTCTGGTATTTCGTGATGCCCGAACTGCTGCCGGGCGCCATCGGTGACTGGATCAAGAGCCTGCCGGATGCCTCCTTCGTGACGGCTACCCTGGCACTGGGCTTCTTCACCTCCTCCCGCGTGGCGGTGCAGGTGACCACCGGCATCCAGGCCCTGCCGCGCGGCCAGCGCATGGCTGGCGCCGCCCTGGGCCTGACCCCGGTGCAGACCTATCGCTATGTGCTGCTGCCGATGGCCTTCCGCATCATCATCCCGGCGCTGACCAACGAGTTTGCCGCGATCATCAAGAACAGCTCGGTGGCCCTGACCATCGGCCTGGTCGAACTGACCGCCGCGACCTACTCGATGCGCGAGTTCACCTTCCAGACCTTCGAGGCGCTGACCGGTGCCACCATCATCTACCTGATCATTTCCGTCATCGCGCTGCTGGCAGCACGCCTGCTGGAAAAGGTCACCGCCGTTCCGGGCTACATCACCGGTGGCAGCACCAGTGCAGGGGGGCATTGATCCATGTTCAGCAATTTCGATTTCGACGTCATCCAGCGGTCCTGGTTCTACCTGTTCACGACTGGCCTGAAGTTCACCCTCATCCTGACCTTCTCGGCCATGCTGGGCGGGATCATCCTGGGTACGCTCTTGGCCATGATGCGCCTGTCGTCCAACAAGCCGCTGTCGTTCATCGCGACCACCTACGTCAACCTGATCCGCTCCATTCCGCTGGTGCTGGTGATCTTCTGGTTCTACTTCCTGGTGCCCTTCATCGGTGCCTGGATCATTGGCGCCTCCGAGCCTATCCAGGTCGGTGCGTTCCAGTCGGCCCTGATCACCTTCATCCTGTTCGAAGCCGCGTACTATTGCGAGATCATGCGCTCGGGCATCCAGTCCATCCCGCGTGGCCAGGTCTTCGCCGGCTATGCGATCGGCATGAACTACTGGCAGATGATGGGCAACGTGGTGCTGCCGCAGGCCTTCCGCAACATGACCCCGATCCTGCTGACCCAGACCATCGTGCTGTTCCAGGACGTGTCGCTGGTCTACGTGCTGGGTTCGGTACCGGACTTCGTCACCAGTGCGTCCAAGATCGCCCAGCGTGATGGTCGCCTGGTGGAAATGTACCTGTTCGTGGCGGTAGTGTACTTCTTGCTCAGCTTCGGTCTGTCGACCCTGGTCAAGCGCTACCAGAAGAAGATCGCCATCATCCGCTAGGCCCTATGACGGCCGCCGCCCGGTGGGGCGGGCGGCCCAGTGAATTCAGAAATCCAGGAGAAACAAATGATCGAACTCAATAACGTCAGCAAGTGGTACGGCAGCTTCCAGGTCCTGACCGACTGCTCGACTTCCGTCAAGAAGGGCGATGTGGTGGTGGTGTGCGGCCCGTCGGGCTCGGGTAAGTCCACCCTGATCAAGACTGTCAACGGCCTGGAGCCGTTCCAGAAAGGCACCATCTCCGTCGATGGCGTCTCGGTGGGTGACCCCAAGACCAACCTGTCCAAGCTGCGTGCGCGCATCGGCATGGTGTTCCAGAACTTCGAGCTGTTCCCGCACCTCTCGATCCGTGAGAACCTGACCATCGGCCAGATCAAGGTGCTGGGCCGTTCCAAGGAAGAGGCGACCGAGAAGGGCCTGAAGTACCTGGACCGCGTGGGCCTCTTGGCGCACAAGGACAAGTTCCCCGGCCAGCTCTCCGGCGGCCAGCAGCAGCGCGTGGCGATTGCCCGTGCGCTGTCGATGGACCCGATCGCCATGCTGTTCGACGAACCGACCTCGGCGCTGGACCCGGAAATGATCAATGAAGTGCTGGACGTCATGGTCGGCCTGGCCCAGGAAGGCATGACCATGATGGTCGTGACCCACGAAATGGGCTTTGCCCGCAAGGTCGCCAACCGCGTGGTCTTCATGGATAAGGGCCTGGTCGTGGAAGACTGCGCCAAGGATGAGTTCTTCGCCCAGCCGCGTTCGGAACGTGCGCGCGACTTCCTGGCCAAGATCATCACCCATTAAGCCAGACCGCGTATGACGCAGGGCAAGGGCCGCACCGGCAACGGTGCGGCCCTTGCCGTTTGGGCTACATCAAAAGGGCGGCAGCAGGCGGTGCCCGGAGTGCTTGACGGCTACGGTAGAATGTCGCTCTTGTAGACATCGCGGCTGGCTCTCCACAGCCCGCATCGGCCGGGATGCCTTACCCAACACGCCCACTCAAGACCGAAAGACCATTGCAATGAGCAACGTATTGACCATCACCCGCCCGGACGACTGGCACCTGCACCTGCGCGACGGCGCCACCATGCAGGACGTGTTGCCGCATACCGCGCGCCAGTTCGCCCGTGCCATCGTCATGCCCAACCTGAAGCCGCCGGTGACCACCACCGCCCAGGCTGGCGCCTATCGTGAGCGCATCCTGGCGGCACTCCCGGCCGGCATGCAGTTCGAGCCGCTGATGGTGCTCTACCTGACCGACAATACCCCGCCCGAGGAAATCCGCCGCGCCAAGGAAAGCGGCTTCGTCAAGGCGGTCAAGCTCTATCCGGCTGGCGCTACCACCAACTCGGACGCCGGCGTGACCGACCTCTCCAAGTGCTACAAGACGCTGGAAGTGCTGCAGGAAGTGGGCATGCCCTTCCTGGTCCACGGCGAGGTGACGGACCCCGAGATCGACCTGTTCGACCGCGAAGCGGTGTTCATCGACCGCATCATGAAGCCGCTGCGCCAGGCCATGCCGGAGCTGAAGGTGGTCTTCGAGCACATCACCACCAAGGAAGCGGCCCAGTACGTGCTGGCCGGTGAAGGGCCGACCGCGGCCACCATCACGGCACACCACCTGCTGTTCAACCGCAACGAGATCTTCAAGGGTGGCATCCGCCCGCACTACTACTGCCTGCCGGTCTTGAAGCGGGAGACCCATCGCCAGGCCCTGGTGGCGGCTGCCACCTCGGGTCATGACAAGTTCTTCCTGGGCACCGATTCGGCACCGCACGCCAAGGGCGCCAAGGAACACGCCTGTGGCTGCGCCGGCTGTTACACCGCGCTGCATGCGCTGGAGCTGTATGCGCAAGCCTTCGACCAGGCCGGTGCGCTGGACAAGTTCGAAGCCTTCGCCAGCTTCAATGGCCCGGCCTTCTACAACCTGCCGCGCAACACCGGCACGGTCTCGCTCAAGCGCGAAAGCTGGACCATCCCGGCCGAACTGCCCATGGGCGAGGCCACCGTGGTGCCGCTGTCGGCCGGCGAGCAGATCAACTGGAAGATGACCTGAGCGTCGCTGCTCGGCCATGTTCCTGCGTCCCCGGCCCCGGGGTTTGAGTGGGGCCGGGATCTTATTCAACAAGAGAAAGGCGAGGTGTATGCAATTCGTCGATGAACTGATTGCCGATGTCGACAAGGCGCTGCGCGTGATCAACGGGGTGGTGTTCGAGAGCCGCCCCAATCCCGGGCGGGGCCTGCCGGACGGCGTCATGAGCGAGGCCGAGAAGCGCCACGCAGCCGGCCTGATGCGGGTCAACAATGTCGGGGAGGTCTGTGCCCAGGCCTTGTACGATGCACAGGGCCGCTTCGCGCAGACGCCCGAGATCAAGAACGCCTTTGCGCGCGCGGGTATCGAGGAAGAGGATCACCTGGCCTGGACCGCCGAACGCCTGCGCGAGCTGGGCTCGCACACCAGCCTGCTCAATCCGCTCTGGTACGGTGGCGCCTACGTGCTGGGCAGCATCGCCGCGCGCCTGGGCGATGCCCGCAACCTGGGTTTCGTCTCCGAGACCGAGCGTCAGGTCGAG
Organism: Herbaspirillum sp.; assembly: GCA_019233085.1. GTDB lineage: Bacteria > Pseudomonadota > Gammaproteobacteria > Burkholderiales > Burkholderiaceae_D > Herbaspirillum. Next base: position 6,503 of record JAFAMT010000096.1, on the reverse strand, counting down.
CATCACCTGTTGGGCCATCTGGACCAGCTGCCGGCCCAGGACAACCGCTCCCGTGCCATCGTCGACCAGATGCGCATCGACGAGATCGAGCACGGCCAGGCCGCGCGCGACCTGGGCGCGGCCGAGATGCCGGCGCCGGTGAAGGGCTTGATGAAGGCCATGGCCAAGGTCATGACCACGGTGGCCTATCGTATCTGAGCATCTGCGCCCGGTTTCCCTGACCATGGGACATGAAAAAAGCGGCCTCGGCCGCTTTTTTCGTTGGCGCAGCTGCACGCTTACTGTTGCTGCGCGGCTGCCGAGGAGATATCGGTGAGGTCGTCGATGATCTCGAAGGAGTGGGTGATCTCGGCGGTCTTCTCCAGCATGATCGAGGCCGAGCAGTACTTGTCGTGGGACAGCTTGATGGCGCGCTCCACCACATTGGTCTTGAGGTTGCGGCCGCGCACGGTGAAGTGGAAATGGATCTTGGTGAAGACCTTGGGATCGGTCTCGGCGCGCTCGGACTTCAGGGTCACGTCGCAGCCGCGCACATCCTGGCCGCTCTTGCGCAGGATCACCACCACGTCATAGGCGGTGCAGCCACCGGTGCCGGCCAGCACCACTTCCATCGGGCGTGGGGCCAGGTTGCGGCCGCCGCCATCAGGTGCGCCATCCATCGTCAGCAGGTGGCCCGAGCCCGTTTCGGCCGTAAAGGTCATGCCGGACAAGCCGGTCCAGCGCACTGTGCATTCCATCTGTATCGTCCAATCGGTTGAGTGAAGCTCCGTATTGTAGCTTTGGATCGCCGATGTCGCTGCAGGGCAGCGTGCAGGTGGGGGTGGCGATGATGAATGATGATTTTTGCGTCGCAGAAAAATTAACCTATTGGCATCAGTTTTGTACTGCTGGAAGAGCTGGCTTGTGCCTGGAAATGCAGTGTCAGTGCGAGTTTCAGACAGTTACAAATAAATTTGCACATCGTTATTGCAATGCACAAACCGCTTTGCTATATTGAATTCAACGGAAGTTTTTGCAGCACGTAACGATGTCTCCTCCACCCTCCTCATTGGTGTGGATTAAGCCCGGAACGACAGTGTCCGGGTTTTTTTTGTCCTTTTTTCCGGCCAGGCACGTTTCTCGTGTGCAAGAAAGGCCGGGAAATTATCTCCAGGGCAATCAAATCGCCTCCGTTGTCACCTCTTTGCTCTCCATACGCCACAGATGCCCCGAAACCTTTTGACGCTAAGTCATTGAAAAGGCTATACTTGCGGGCTTTCCCATGCGCTCGGGAAGATAAAAAGGATGAGTCCGCGAAGCGAAACACCAAGGACAGCCGGCATCATTGGCTGACCCGCATGACCGGAACCGCCACTTTGAGCGTTTATACATTGATAGAGAAAGTCAAACATGAAGACCTTTTCCGCTAAAGCCCATGAGGTTCAGCGCGAGTGGTTCGTGATTGACGCGACGGACTTGGTCCTCGGACGTGTTGCCAGCGAAGTGGCACTCCGACTGCGCGGCAAGCACAAACCCGAATTCACTCCGCACGTCGATACCGGTGACTTCATCGTCGTCGTCAACGCAGGCAAGCTGCGCGTGACCGGCACCAAGGCCACTGAAAAGACCTATTTCCGCCACAGCGGTTATCCGGGCGGCATCTACGAAACCAACTTCCTGAAGATGCAACAGCGTTTCCCCGGCCGTGCGCTGGAGAAGGCCGTCAAGGGCATGCTGCCCAAGGGTCCGCTGGGCTACGCCATGATCAAGAAGCTGAAGGTTTATGCAGATGGCAACCATCCGCACTCCGCGCAGCAACCGAAACCCCTCGCCCTCTAAGGAACAGACATGATCGGTAACTACAATTACGGAACCGGCCGTCGCAAGAGTGCAGTGGCGCGCGTTTTCATCAAGGCAGGTTCGGGCAACATCGTCGTCAACGGCAAGCCCGCCGCCGAGTACTTCTCCCGTGAAACCGGCCTGATGGTGATCCGTCAGCCGCTGGAACTGACCGGCAACGTCGAACGTTTCGACATCAAGGTGAACGTCCACGGTGGCGGCGAATCCGGCCAGGCCGGCGCTGTGCGCCACGGCATCACCCGCGCCCTGATCGACTACGACGCCGGCCTGAAGTCGGCTCTGTCCAACGCAGGCTTCGTCACCCGTGACGCGCGTGAAGTCGAACGTAAGAAGGTTGGTCTGCGCAAGGCACGTCGCGCAAAGCAATTCTCGAAGCGTTAATCGCCTCTTGCATCACAGAAAGCCGTCGGCATTCGTGCCGGCGGCTTTTTGCTTTTGCGGCGGAGCTGCTTTACAGGCGGTTCTTGAAATTACTTCCCGAAGGGAAATCAGCAGGAAATATTCTCCTGCTAGAATGAAAAGCTTTCCAGCGTGCCCGGCACGCGCGTCAGGCGCTTGGTCGCCACGGCGTATTTTCTTCGCCTTTTTTCGCAAGGACCAGACATGATCAAGGTAGGTATCGTTGGCGGAACCGGTTACACCGGCGTCGAATTGCTGCGTATTTTCGCCACCCACCCCGAAGCCCGGGTGCAGGCGGTGACCTCGCGCAAGGAAGACGGCATGCCCGTGGCCGAGATGTATCCTTCCCTGCGCGGTCGCGTGGACGTAGCCTTCTCCTCTCCCGACAAGGACAAGCTGACCGAATGCGATGTGGTCTTCTTTGCCACCCCGCACGGCGTGGCCATGGCGCAGGCGCCCGAGCTGGTGGCCGCCGGCGTAAAGGTGATCGACCTGGCTGCCGATTTCCGCATGCAGGACGTGGCCGCCTTCGAGAAGTGGTACAAGCTGCCGCACAGCTGCACCGACCTGTTGAAGGAAGCCGCCTACGGCTTGCCCGAACTGAACCGCGATGCCATCCGCAAGGCGCGCGTGGTGGGCAATCCGGGCTGCTATCCGACCACCATGCAGCTGGGCTTCGCACCGCTCTTGAAGGCTGGCGTCATAGATGCCTCGCACCTGATCGCCGACTGCAAGTCGGGCGTCTCCGGCGCCGGTCGCAAGGCCGAACTGAGCCTGCTGTTCTCGGAGGCTTCCGACAACTTCAAGGCCTATGGCGTCTCGGGTCACCGTCATTCGCCCGAGACCATCGAGCGTCTGTCGCACCTGACCGGCGACAAGGTCGGCCTGCTGTTCACGCCGCACCTGGTGCCGATGATCCGCGGTATGCACTCCACGCTCTATGCGCGCCTGACCAAGGATATCGACAACGCCGCGCTGCAGGCCCTGTTCGAGGAAGCCTACAAGGACGAGCCCTTCGTCGACGTGCTGCCCTTTGGTGCGCACCCGGAAACCCGCACCACGCGTGCCTCCAACATGCTGCGCCTGGCCGTGCATCGCCCGGACAACGGCGACACCGTGGTGGTGCTGGTGGTACAGGACAACCTGGTCAAGGGCGCTTCCGGCCAGGCCGTGCAGTGCATGAACCTGATGTTCGGACTGGATGAGACCACCGGCCTGCAGCAAGTGCCGGTCCTGCCGTGAAGTACCGTCTATGGCGTCGGCGCATGAGCATCTCAGCGCCGAAGATGACCATCAAGCGCCACCTGCCGTGGCCGGTGATGGTATTGCTGTGGGCCTTGGTGATCGGTGTGGGCGCCTCGGCGGCTGTCTGGACCTACAAGCTGGGCCGCAACCACCTGCCCGGCCTGGAGGTCTCTGGCGATGCCGGCGAGCAGCTGGACCAGCTTACCGAGCAGGTCAGGAAGCTGACTGCCGAGAACGAGCGCTTGCAATCGGCCTCCAGTGCGTCGCAAAATGAGTTGAAGATCGCCCAGACGGCCCAGTCCCAGCTGGCGGCCCAGGTCAAGAACCTGGAGGCGGAAAACAACCGCCAGAAGGAAGACCTGGCCTTCTTCGACAGCCTCTTGCCGACCAACCTGGGCGCACCTGGCATCACCATCCAGCGCTTCAAGGCCGAACAGGCGGCGCCCAACCAGCTGCGCTATCGCGTGCTGGTCATGCAAGGTGGCGGTGGCACGCAGCAATTTGCAGGAAACCTACAACTTAGTGTCAATGTTATCCAGGGTGGCAAGAGTGCTATCCTTAACTTTCCGGAGGGCAATGCAGCCGACCAGGCTCGCTACCGGCTCGCATTCAAGTATTACCAGCGGGTAGAAGGTTTGCTCAATATCCCGGAGGGGGCGACCATCAAGTCGGTTGCTGTCCGTGTTCTCGACCGAGGCCAGGTTCGCGCCCAGCAGTCGGTAGATCTGTGAGGTGATTCCATGTTTACACGCAAGACCAAGAGTACGATCGACAGCCTCATCGGCATGTCCACCAGCATCAAGGGCGATGTTGGCTTCAAGGGTGGCCTGCGCATCGATGGCAGCATCAATGGCAATATCAATGCAGAGAGCGGGCAGCCCAGCGTGCTGGTCATTTCCGAGCATGCCAAGGTCGTCGGCGAGGTGCACGCGGCTCACCTGATCGTCAACGGCGAGATCATCGGCGACGTCCATTCCTCCGAACTGCTCGAACTGCAGCCCAAGGCTCGCATTACCGGCAACGTCTTCTACAAGGCCCTGGAGATGCATGGCGGCGCGCTGGTCTCCGGCAAGCTCAGCCATGACCAGGCCGAGGAGACGCCGGTGCTGAAGCTGGCGGCGTCGTCGGAAGCATGAATTTGCGCAAGCGCTTATAATTGATCCATCGATCAGATGTATTGATCCGCCTCAAGCCAAGCAGGAGCCCGAAATGAATGCCGTAGCCGAACTGCAACAAACCGAAATGCCCGCCCCGATCAACTTCAGCGACAGCGCAGCCGCCAAGGTGGCCCAGCTGATCGAGGAAGAAGGCAATCCCGACCTGAAACTGCGCGTGTTCGTGCAGGGCGGTGGTTGCTCGGGTTTCCAGTACGGTTTCACCTTCGATGAAATCGTCAATGAAGATGACACCACCATGAGCAAGAACGGCGTCCAGCTGTTGATCGACTCCATGAGCTACCAGTACCTGGTCGGCGCCGAGATCGACTACAAGGATGACCTGGAAGGTGCGCAATTCGTCATCAAGAACCCGAACGCCTCCACGACCTGCGGTTGCGGTTCGTCGTTCTCGGTGTAATCTCGCCGGAGCGGTTCCCCGCGTGTGGCTCTGGCCGCACGGCGGAATAAAAAAAGGACGCCCAGGCGTCCTTTTTTCATGCCTGTGCGGCAATGTCGGGCACGGTTCAGCCGAGTTCGGCAAAGGCCTTGGCCGCGGCCGCGATGGTTTCCTCGATGATGGCATCGCTGTGCTGGGCCGACACGAAACCGGCTTCGAAGGCCGACGGCGCGAAATACACGCCAGCGTCCAGCATCTTGTGGAAGAAGCGGTTGAAGCGCTCCTTATCCCCCTTCATGACCTCGGCATAGCTGGTGGGTACGGCCGCATCGAAGTACAGGCCGAACATGCCACCGATGGCGTCAGCCGCAAAGCTCACGCCGGCCGCCTTGGCGGCAGCGGCCAGGCCGTCGGCCAGCTTGCGGGTCTGGCGACCCAGGTTGGTGTAGAAATCGGGTTGCTGGATGATCTTCAGCGTGGCCATGCCCGCGGCCACCGTGACCGGGTTGCCCGACAGCGTGCCGGCCTGGTAGACGCCGCCCAGCGGCGCCAGGTGCTTCATCACCTCGGCACGGCCGCCGAAGGCCGCCACCGGCAGGCCGCCGCCGATCACCTTGCCCAGCGCGGTCAGGTCGGGGACGATGCCATTCAATTCCTGGGCGCCGCCGCGTGCCACGCGGAAGCCCGACATCACCTCGTCGAAGATCAGGATGGCGCCGTATTCGGTACACAGGCGACGCATGGTGCGCAGGAACTCGTCGCTGGCACGGACCAGGTTCATGTTGCCGGCCACCGGCTCCACGATCACGCAGGCGATCTCATTGTCGGAAGCCTTGAAGGCCTCTTCGAGCTGGGCCGCATTGTTGTAGTCCAGCACCAGCGTGTGCTTGGCGAAATCTTCCGGTACCCCGGCCGAGGTCGGATTGCCGAAGGTCAGCAGGCCGCTGCCGGCCTTGACCAGCAGGGAATCGGCGTGGCCGTGGTAGCAGCCCTCGAACTTGATGATCTTGTCACGGCCAGTGGCGCCGCGCGCCAGGCGCAGTGCGCTCATGGTGGCTTCGGTGCCGGACGAGACCAGGCGGATCTGCTCGATGGAGGGCACCAACTTGATGATCTCTTCGGCCATCTCGATCTCGGCTTCGGTCGGGGCGCCGAAGGACAGGCCGCGTGCGGCCGCCTGCTGCACGGCCTTGACCACTTCCGGATGGGCGTGGCCGACGATGGCCGGGCCCCAGGAACCGATGTAGTCGATGTAGCGCTTGCCTTCGGCATCCCAGAACCACGGACCTTCGGCGCGTTCGATGAAGCGTGGGGTACCACCTACCGAGCGGAAGGCGCGTACCGGGGAATTGACACCGCCCGGCGTGCTTTGTTGGGCGCGGGCGAAGAGCGAAGCATTGGTCTTGGTCATGGGCTGCTGAGGAAGGAATCGAGTATCGGTTCAGTTGAGGGAAGGGGGCGCGTCC
>JAFAMT010000429.1 GCA_019233085.1 Herbaspirillum sp. | reverse complement strand
GCTCGAAGATCTGCGTCATCCACGCACGCTCTTCAGGCAGGAAGCCGGAGTTCTTCTGGTTGCTCTTCCAGTTCTTCAGGTCGATTTCCTTGTGGGCGATGTTCCAGTCGCCGCAGATGACGACTTCGCGGCCACTCTTTTCCAGTTCCATCAGGTGCGGCAGGAACACTTCCATGAAGCGGAACTTGGCCTGCTGGCGCTCGTCGCTGGAGGAGCCCGAGGGCGCGTAGAGCGAAATCACGGTCAGGTCGCCATAGTCGCATTCGACGTAGCGGCCTTCATCATCGAACTCGGTATTGCCGAAGCCGATGCGCACCGAGTCGGGCTGGCGGCGGCTGTAGACGCCCACACCGGAATAGCCCTTCTTCTGGGCGTAGTGGAAGTGACCGACGTAGCCGGCCGGGGCCAGGAAATCCTCGGTCATGTCGGCGGCCTGGGCCTTCAGTTCCTGCACGCAGACGAAATCCGGCGCTTCCTTTTGCAGCCAGTCGAAGAAGCCTTTCTTGGCGGCCGAGCGGATCCCGTTGAGGTTGGCGGAGACGATTTTTGGCATGTGCGGTCCTGTTTGCTTGCAGCTGGTTAAGGCCGGTAGCATAACCGATAGGGCGAATCATTTAAAATGTCGGCCAGATGAAGGCGTTGCCGCCGCTTGCACCTTGCCCGCGGGCAAGCGCTTGCCGCCGGCGCCTTCCGTTTTGACTCTTCCCGGGAAATGCATTGTGAGCAACTTGAGACAGGAATTCATTGAATTCGCGGTATCGGCCGGCGTGCTGCGCTTTGGCGAATTCATCACCAAGGCGGGTCGTACCTCGCCTTACTTCTTCAACGCCGGCCTGTTCAACGAGGGTGCGACACTGGCCCAGGTGGCCCGCTTCTACGCCCAGACGCTGCAGGATTCGGGCATCGAATACGATATGCTGTTCGGCCCCGCCTACAAGGGCATCACGCTGGCCTCGGCCACCGCCGTGGCGCTGGCCGGCATGGGCCGCAACGTGCCCTTCGCCTTCAACCGCAAGGAAGCCAAGGACCACGGCGAAGGCGGCACCATCGTCGGCGCCAAGCTGCAGGGCAAGGTCGTCATCATCGACGACGTGATCTCGGCCGGCACCTCGGTGCGCGAATCGGTGGACATGATCCGCGCTGCCGGCGCCACCCCCTGTGCGGTGCTGATCGCGCTGGACCGCATGGAGCGCTCTGGCAAGGATGGCGCACTCTCAGAACTGTCGGCGGTGCAGGAAGTGGCACGCGAATACGACATGCCGGTCATCTCCATCGGCAACCTCAACGACCTGTTCGAGTACATCTCCAATGGCGGTGACGCCCGCCTGACCCAGCACAAGGATGCGGTGGCGGCCTATCGCACGCGCTACGGTGTCTGAGGCGCTGATGACCTGACGTCGGCAACGTCGGCTAAAAGGCTGCATCTTCGCGGATGCAGCCTTTTTTGTGGGTGCGTATTGCGCCTCAGAGCGGTTCGATGATGCTGCGCGCACCTTGCCGCTGCAGGCGGTCATCGAGTTCGCCGACCTGGGCGGCCACGGCATTTTCGGTCTGTTCCACGCGCAGGTGAAGATCGCGCTGCAGGCTGTCCAGGCGCTGCCCCAGCAGGGTTTGCTGCTCGACCTGGCGGCGCTGCAACTGCTCCAGTTCATTCTTGAGATAGGCGCGCAAGTCGTTGAAGCGGGATTGCTCGGCCTGGTCGGCCAGATCACGCTGGGCGTCGAGCTGCTTGTGCAGGCGCCGGCTTTCCAGCATCACGCTGGTCTGCAAGGCCAGGATGTAGAGCAGGAAGAAGGCCGTCAGTACTACCACCACGCCCAGCATGACCATGCCCAGCGGGGCCTGGAAATCGGTGTAGATCAGCGACAGCGTGGTCGGTGCCGTGAAGGCCGTCCAGTTCACCGTGGCAAAGAGGGCAACCAGCGCCAGCAGCACGATCAGGAAAATGGTCCGTAGTCTCATTGCAGCCTCCTGTTGTCTGTTCCCGACACGGTGCCGGTGAACTTGTTATCACATCAAGTTGAATCAGTTCGACCGCGGGGAGAGGAGGGATGTTCCTCGTAGTTGGCAAACAGGAAAGTCGACGGCAGTGTGCAGCAGATGCAAAAAAAGCCGGCAAGCCGGCTTTTGAGGTCAGGTGGAAAAGGTCTCCGGATCCGGCTCAGGCCGCTGCTAGGGCCTTTTCCAGCAACTGGTGCAATTCGGCGAACTGCGGCTCGCCGACATAGCGCTTGATGATGTTGCCATCCTTGCCGATGACGAAGGTGGTCGGGGTCAGCTTGACGTCGCCGAAGGCCTGGGCCAGCTTGTCCTGCGGGTCGAGGGCAACCTGGAAGGGCAGCTTGCGGGTCTCGGTGTAGTTCAGCACGTAGTTGGGCGGGTCGTAGCTCATGGCCACGGCCACGAAGTCCAGGCCACGGTCCTTGAACTTGTTGTAGGTCTCGATCATCTGCGGCATCTCACCCACGCAGGTGGTGCAGCTGGTGGCCCAGAAATTGACCATCACGACCTTGCCACGCAGGTCCTTGAGGGCCACTTGCTGACCGTCGAGCTTGGTGAAGGTGACGTCGGGTGCGGCGTTGCCGGCATTGACCTTGAAGTAGGTGAAGGCGGCCACGGCGGCCACCACCACGACGGCGGCCAGCTTGATCATGAGGCTGCTCCTGGGAGCGCTTGCCTGTGCTTGCATGGGAAACTCCGATTGGGGGGACGCTGCCCCGGGCTGATCCGGCCATTATAGACCTCCCCGCCGATTCCTGCGGAGCCTGCCCGCACGTGAAAACCGCCGGACAGGCCGGCGGTTTGACTTGCATCAGGCTTGCCAGGGCGAACCCTGCGCTCAGCTGGTGGCCTTGTTCTCGCTGGCCGGCTTGCGCTGGTATTCCTTGAGTTCTTCCTCGGTGATGTATTCGAACAGGGTCACGACCTTGTTCACACCCGAGATGCCGCTGGCGATCTGTGCCGCGCGCTGGCCTTCGCGCTGCGTGACCCGGCCCAGCATGTAGACGATGCCGCGCTCGGTGGTGATCTTGAAGGCGCTGGAATAGAGCGTCTTGTCGTCCACCAGGCTGGCCAGGACCTTGCTGGTGATGAGGGCATCGCTGGAACGCGAGGCGAAGCTGGAGGCCTGCATCACTGCCAGTTCGTTGTACACCGTGTCGACGTTCTGGATGGCCTTGGTCTCGCGCTCGGCGGCGGCCTTGGAGGCTTCGTCGGGTACTTCACCGGAGAGCAGTACCTTGCGGTTGAAGGCCGTCACGTTGACGTGGGAACCGGCCGCCACCACATCGGGGATGCTGGCTTCGCCCTTGACCACGATCGATTTGTCTTCCGTTTGCGCGCCCAGGGTACGGCGGTCGGTGGCTGCGAAGGTGGTGGCCAGCGCACCGCCGGCGAACACCGCGAAACAGCCCTGCAGGCCCAGGGCGACCATGCCGCCCAGCGCCACGACCGCCAGGGGACGGCGCATCCGTGTCAACAACGATCGGGTATCACTCATTCGCATCATCTCCAAAAAGCGCGACGTCGATGCCGTCGCAAATGCAGTGCAGGGTCACCAGATGTACTTCCTGGATGCGCGCGGTACGGTCATGCGGCACGCAGATATGCACATCGGCGTCATTCAAGACCTTGCCGATCTTGCCGCCACCCTTGCCGGTCAGGGCCACCACGCGCATGTCGCGCTCGTGGGCCACTTCGATGGCTGCCAGGATGTTGCCCGAATTGCCCGAGGTGGAGAAGGCCAGCAGCACGTCGCCTGCCTGGCCGAAGGCCTGCACCTGCTTCGAGAAGATCTCCTGGTAGCTGTAGTCGTTGCCGACCGCGGTGAGGATGGAGGTGTCGGTGGTCAATGCCAGCGCCGGCAGCGGCAGGCGTTCGCGCTCGAAGCGGCCCACCAGTTCGGCCGCGAAGTGCTGGCTGTCGGCGGCCGATCCGCCATTGCCACAGGCAAGGATCTTGTTGCCATTCGACAGTGCATTGAACATAAGTTCAATGGCGCGCTCGATCGGTTGCGCCAGTACGTTGGCGGCCTGGATCTTCAGATCGGCGCTTTCCTGGAAATGGGCGAGGATGCGGGGATTTGTCATAGTGCCTGCGATTATAGTTGAGTTAAACGGGCGCAAGCCCGTGCAATTCGTAAAGAAAAGTTTCTGGATGACCGGTCGCACATGATACCGCCAGTAGCCCGGTGTTGCCGCAAAAAGCACCCGGATGCGGCCACCATCAGGCTTCGATGGCGTTGCGCAGCCACTGCATCCGCCCGCCATCCAGGGCAAGCACGTCGAAGCGGCAGGGCGGCGTGACGGGCTGGGTCTGCAGCCACGTCTGGGCCGCCAGGATCAGGCGCCGTTGCTTGGCCGGGGTGATGCTGGCTGCCGCGCCGCCATGCGAGCCGCTGGCGCGGGCGCGCACCTCGACGAAGACCACGGTGGCGCCCTCGCGCATGACCAGGTCGATCTCGCCACCCCGGCAGCGGAAATTGCGCTGCACCAGTTGCAGGCCCTGGCTGAGCAGATGCGCCAGGGCCGCGTCCTCGGCGGCGTCCCCGGTTTGCTGGCGGGCCGTGCGTCGGATCAGGTCGGACAGTCCCATCGTCCCCAGCCTCGTCCCAGAGCTCAGTACTGGTCAGCGATGGGTACCGGCCAGCCATCCTGGTAGATGGCCTGGGTCTCCTGGCGCTGGAAATAGGTGGTGCCGCCATTGACCATGTTCACGCTGAGGCGACCGGTGACGCCGTCCATGTCGAAGCTGGGGCGCTGCTGGGCGATGCCGTAGGCGACGCGGTAGGCGTCGATGCCCAGCGCATACAGGCGTGCCAGGTCGGCGTTGGGACGTTCGCCGTCATTGGTGGCCGGGCGCGGATAACGTGCCACGGCCACGTTGTCGGCCTGCAATTGCCAGGGGATGTCGATGAGGCGCACGCCATCCAGCTCGGGCAGCTTGTCGTTGGGGTTGCTGCGATTGAGGGTGTAGGGATTGATCTGCGAGGTGCCATACAGCGGCAGGTCGTTGCCCACGGCGTTGCGCAGCTGCACGGTCTGGCTGGCATCCAGTGCCACGAAGATCAGGGCCGGTTTTTCCTGCTCCACGCGCTTGGCCAGTTGCGCCAGGCCGGGGGCGGAGAGGGCATTGGAGGGAGTGCTCAGCTCCAGCGTCTCGACCTGCAGCCCCAGTTGCCGGGCGCGCAGCTGGAAGGCGCGGGCGGCGCGCTTCTGCCAGGCCACGTTGGTGGAAATGGCGAAGATCTTGCCGGGCGCCTTTTCCTTTTCCACCCAGTTGGCAACCTGGCGTGCTTCTTCATCGATGGACAGGCCGGCCGTGAGCATCAGCGGCGGCAGCGGCGTCTCGGCTTCACCGGCCAGGTCGGGCTGGGCCAGGGCGATGGTGGGTTTGGTGACGCGCCCGCTTTGCGCCACCGACGTGACTGCGCTGCGCGAGAGCGGGCCGATCAGGATGTCGTACTTGGCCGAGGCTTCGTCGTAGGCACGCTGCATGTCCTGGGCCGAGTCGCCGGTCTCGACGATGGCCAGCAGGATGTTGTCCTTCTGGCGTGCATAGGCCGTCAGGAAGCCCGTGCGTACCGCATCGGCAGCCGCGCCGAAGGCGCCGCTGCGGTTGGGCAGCAGCAAGGCCATGCGTACCGGTGCGGCTGCCGGTGCCGCCTGCGTGTCGCCGCTGGCCTCGGGGGCCGGCGCCTCATTGGCGGAGCCGGCCGAGGGCGGTGCCGACAGCGCAGGTGTGGCCGCTTGCGCCAGCAAGGGTACACTGTCGGCTGCCACGGCTGGCATCGTCGCCAGGCAAGGCAGGACCAGCGGACCCAGCAGGGCCGCCAGCGTGGTCATTTTTTTCAATCCAGTGAACATCCCGCCCCCTCAAATGAATCAGAATTCCAGCGTCGCCGCCTCCGTCCTGCATGATGCCGCCCAGCAAAACTATCCGGTGTCGGCATTATATGTGCTGGCCACGCCCATCGGAAACGTCTGCGACATCAGCCTGCGCGGCCTGCACGTGCTGGCCATCGCCGATGCCGTGGCTTGTGAGGATACCCGTAATACCAGCCAGTTGTTACAGCGGTATGGCCTCTCCAAAACCATGCTGGCCGCCCACGAGCACAACGAGCGCGAAGCCGCCGACAAGATCATCGAACGCCTGCGCGCCGGGCAGCGGGTGGCGCTGGTCTCCGATGCCGGTACACCGGCCATCTCCGACCCCGGCGCGCGTGTGGTCGACGCGGTGCGCGCGGCCGGCCTGCAGGTGATCCCGCTGCCGGGCGCCTCGGCGGCTGTGACGGCCTTGTCGGCCTCGGGCCTGACGGATGCACGCTTCCAGTTCGTCGGCTTCCTGCCGGCCAAGACGCGCCAGCGCGAGACCGCCTTGCAGGAGCTGGTCGCGCTGGAGGCGGCACTGGTGTTCTATGAGGCGCCCCATCGCATCATCGAGACCGTGCAGTCGATGCTGCAGGTGTTCGGCCCGCAGCGCCAGATCGTGCTGGCGCGCGAACTGACCAAGCTCTTCGAGGAAATCCACCGCTGCCCGCTGGGTGAGGCCCTGGCCTGGCTGGAACAGGACGCCAACCGCCAGCGCGGCGAATTCGTGGTCTTGCTGGAGGGCGCACAGGCAGTCGATGGCGAAGATGCCGACGCCGAACGGGTGTTGCGCATCCTGCTGGCGGAGCTGCCGGTCAAGCAGGCCGCCGCCCTGGCCGCGCAGATCACCGGCCAGAAGAAGAACGCCCTATATGATCGCGCCCTGCAGATCAGGCAGGGCGCGCAACCGGATGACGACGTCAGCGAGCAGTGAAACCCAATACGCTCGTTCGGACTGAGTAGGCCCGCAGGGCCGTATCGAAGACGTGCCGGCGGTGCGCCTTCGATACGCGCCTTCGCCGCTACTCAGTCCGAACGGGCGTGCTTCGCATCCGCGTTCTTCTACAGGTCGCCGGGACTCAACGCTCGACGATGAAGGGTGTCCCGGCGCTGCGCTGGCGCACCAGCGTGGCTGCATTCTGGGCCGCCGGGCGGGTCGGATAGGGGCCGGCATAGAGGCGATAGAGGCCATTGACCTGGACCGCCTGCATGCTGTCGACGATCCCCGAGAGGCTGGGCAGCAGCTTGTCGCGTGCCTGCAGGGCATTGGCCTCCTGCGAATAGGCGCCGAACTGCAGGTAGTAGCCCGCCGTCAGCGGCACCGCCTGGGGCATGGCCGGGGAGGGTGCCGAACCGCTGGCCACCGCATTGATGATGCCGCCGCCACCGGTCAGGCCCGCGCCACCGGCAGCGCTGGAGGTGGCGGCATTGATCGGCTGCACCGCCGCCACGGTGGGCTGCGGCGGTAGGCTTTGCGCGCTGACCGAATTGATTTCCACCGCCCCTGTCGAGACGCCCGCACCGTTGTTGGCGGCCTGGTTGATCGGATCGGCAGCGGCCAGCGTGGTGCCGTTGCGGCGGGCATCGGCCATGCGCTGGGCCTCCTCGGGGAGGATGCGCTCGACCTCCAGCTCGCTGCTGCCATTGCCCAGGTAACCCAGCTTCAGCGCTGCCGTGTAGGACAGGTCGATGATGCGGCTGGAATGGAAGGGACCACGGTCATTGATACGCACGATCACCTGCTTGCCGGTCTTCAGGTTGGTCACCCGCGCGTAGGAGGGGATGGGCAGCGTGGGGTGGGCCGCCGTCATCTTGTACATGTCGTAGAGTTCTCCCGAGGACGTCTTCTGGCCATGGAATTTCTTGCCATACCAGCTGCCGATGCCGCGCTGGATGAAGGGCTGGTTGTCGGTCAGCGGCACGTAGGTCTTGCCGAACACCGCATAGGGCTTGCTGGCGGCCTTGGAGACCGGTTCCACCTGCGGTTCGGCATCGGCCACGTCGAGCAGGCCATCGGGGATATGGTCGCCCGGGCCGTCATCCTTGTAGTAGCCACCTCGTCCGGAACCGGCCGGCGGCAGTGCCGGCACGTTGGACGGGCGCGCGCTGCCGGCCTTGACCGGCGTGGGTGCCTGGGCGCTCTGATGGTTGGTGGTGGGCGCCGTGCCGCACGCCGCCAGCCATAGCGGCAGCAGCAAGCTGCCCCAGCGCAGGGCTGCGGGCAGGGGGGGCAAGGCTGGCAGGGGCGTGGCCCCGCCTTGTGTGTCGAGTGATGGTGTTCCCATGGGCCTGTCCTTGGTCAACAAGTCGATGTGCCGGGCCTGATCACGCCTGTCCGGCCGGAATGTTCGCAACGATACCAGAGTGCAACCTGCCCTGGCTGACAACTCGTCAGTGGCGCAAGTTCACCGGCGCGGCCTGAATTGCCATCCGGGCAACGTATATTGTCTGCAGGCCGCATGCATCCCGGCCCGCATTCTGGTCCGCACTCAGCTCTGCACCAGCTTGCGGTGGCGCTGGATGCTCATCAGGATCCCCGCGCCCAGCCCCAGCGTCACCAGGGCGGTACCGCCGTAGCTCATGAAGGGCAGCGGCACGCCGACCACCGGCAGGATGCCGCTGACCATGCCCATGTTGACGAAGGCATAGGTGAAGAAGATCATCGTGATGGCCCCACCCAGCAGCCGCGTGAAGAGCGTGGGCGCATTGGCCGTGATGATCATGCTGCGTCCGATCAGCAACAGGTACAGCACCAGCAGCACGACATTGCCGATCAGCCCGAATTCCTCCGAATAGACCGAGAAGATGAAGTCGGTGGTGCGTTCGGGGATGAATTCCAGGTGGGTCTGCGTGCCCATCAGCCAGCCCTTGCCGGTCACGCCGCCCGAGCCGATGGCGATGGTCGACTGGATGATGTGGAAGCCCTTGCCCAGCGGGTCGGAGGTCGGGTCGATGAGCATCATGATGCGCTGGCGCTGGTAATCGTGCATGAAGGACCACACCACCGGCAGGCTGGCCGCACCGGCGATGACCAGGCCTACCAGGATCTTCCAGGGCAGGCCGGCGAAGAAGATCACGTAGAAGCCCGCCGCCAGCACCAGGAGGCCCGTACCCAGGTCAGGCTGGCGGATGATCAGGAAGCCCGGAATCAGCAGCAGGATGGCCGCCACCACGAAGGCGTCCCAGCGCAGCATGCCCTCGCGCTTCTGGAAGTACCAGGCCAGCATCAGCGGCATGGCGATCTTCATGATCTCGGAGGGTTGCACCACCATGCCGATGTTGAGCCAGCGACGCGAGCCCTTCTTGATGATGCCGAACAGCGCCACCGCAATCAGCAGCGTCACCCCCACCGTATAGACCGGTACCGCCATGCGCAGCAACAGCTGCGGCGAGACGTTGGCGGCGATCCACATGACGATGAAGGCCACCAGGATATTGCGCAACTGGTCTTCGACCCGGCCGGGGAAGTTCATGCCGGCCGAATAGAGGGTCACGATGCCCACCGACAGGATCAGGAAGACGATCAGCGACAGCGCGCCGTCGAACACCGTCAGGTGCGGCTTGATGATTTGCCACAGGGGCGGACGTTGCAGGCTCATGCCGGCTCCTCGTGCGTACTGCTTGTTGCGATTTCAGGTCTTGCGCGCCGCGACCCGGGCCGGGCGCGCAAGCATTCAAATGCGGTGCGGGCTCATTCCTGCACGTCCGGCTGGACCGTCGGCGTGGTGGTGCCGCCGTCCTCGGAGGTGGGGCCTTCCACCGGTGTATCGGCGCTTACGCCCTCGGACGGCGCGACCGACTTGATCGGCTCGTTGGGACGCTTGCCCAGCATGAAGTAATCCATGGCCTTGCGCACCAGCGGCGCGGCCACACCAGCGCCCCAGCCGCCATTCTCCACCACCGCCGCAATGGCGATGCGCGGCGAATCCGCCGGGGCGAAGCCGATGTAGAGGCCGTTGTCGTGGAAGATGCGCGAGAGCTTGCGCGAATCATACTTCTGGTTCTTGGCGATGTTGACCACCTGGGCCGTACCGGTCTTGCCGCCCGAATCATAGGTGGCGCCCCGGAAGGCGGCCGCGCCGGTACCTTCCTTGACCACCCCGACCATGGCGCGCTTGATGAAATCGACGTTTTCCTGCTTCAGCGGGATGCGGTAGCTTTCCTTGGGCACGGTCTCGGTGCGTTCGTGGGTGACGCCGTCCTCGACGATCTTGACCAGGTGGGGCTTCATCACCACGCCATTGTTGGCCAGCACCGACATGGCCTGCGCCAGCTGCAAGGGGGTAAAGCTGTTGTAGCCCTGGCCGATGCCCAGCGAGACCGTATCGCCGGCGATCCAGCGCTTCTGCTCGGGTTTGCGGAAGGAGTTGCGCTTCCATTCGGTGGAGGGCAGGATGCCGCGCTTCTCGTGCTCCAGGTCGATGCCGGTGATCTGGCCGAAACCGAAGGGCTTCATGAAGTCATGGATGGCGTTGACCCCCATGTCATTGGCCAGCATGTAGTAGTAGGTGTCGCAGGAGATGGCGATGGAACGGTACATGTCCACCACTCCGTGGCCGCCCTCCTTGTCATCGCGGAAACGGTGGTTGCCCAGCACGAAGAAACCCGGATCGCGGATGGCGTCCTGCGGGCGGCGCTTGCCCAGCTCCAGCGCGGCCAGCGCCATGAAGGGCTTGTAGGTCGAGCCGGGCGAATACAGGCCCGACAACGGCCGGTTCAGCAGCGGCCGGTCAGGCGACTTGTTCAGCTCGTCCCAGCTCTGCTGGTCGATGCCTTCGACGAACAGGTTGGGATCGTAGGACGGCTGCGACACATAGGCCAGGATATCCCCGGTGGCCGGGTTGATCGCCACCAGCGCCCCCTTCTGGTCGCCGAAGGCTTCTTCCACCACCTTCTGCAGCTCGATGTCGATGGACAGGATCAGGTTCTTGCCCGGCGTAGCCGGTGTGCGCGAGAGCGAGCGCACGGCGCGCCCGCTGGCCGAGATTTCCACTTCCTCGTAGCCGGTGGTGCCGTGCAGCTGGCTTTCGTAGCTCTTTTCCAGGCCTTCCTTGCCGATGTAGTCGGTGCCGTTGTAGTTGGCCTCGTCATCCGAATCGGCGATGCGCTCGGCGTCGCGCTGGCTGATGCGGCCGATGTAGCCGATCACGTGAGCCGCCGTCTTGCCATAGGGGTACTGGCGGAACAGGCGCGCCTGCACCTCCACGCCCGGGAAGCGGTAGCGCTGGGCGGTGAACTTGGCCACTTCCTCGTCGGTCAGGCGGGTGCGGATGGGCACGCTCTCGAAGTTCTTGGATTCCTCCTGCAGGCGGCGGAAACGGCGGCGGTCGCGCGGCTGGATCTCCACCAGGGTGCCCAGCTCATCGATCAGGTCATCGATGTTGGTCTTGATCTTGGAGGGCGTGATTTCCAGCGTGTAGGCGGAATAGTTGCGGGCCAGCACCACGCCGTTGCGGTCCATGATCAGGCCGCGATTGGGCACGATGGGGACCACCGAGATGCGGTTTTCCTCGGCCTGGGCGGCATAGGCGTCGTGGCGCACCACCTGCAGCCACAGGAAGCGCGCCAGCAACAGTGCGAAGCAGACCAGCACCAGCACGCTCATGGCCAGGAGGCGCAGCCGGAACAGCCTCAGTTCATGGGCGGTATTCTTGAATTCGGTCATGCTGCTTCTGTCCCGGCCCTCAGATGGGGCGGTTTTCGTCGCGGTCGATGGCGCGGCGCTGGGGGGCCAGCAACAAGAGGCTCACCACCGGCCACAGCAACGCCGAGACCAGGCTCTCGCTGAAGTAGAACCAGTCCGGCGACTTGCCCGTCACCATCAGCTGCACCACCAGCTGCACCGCCTGTGCCAGCAGCATCAGCGGCAGCACGTGCAGCGCCTGGGTGCGCAGCGGGAACCACAGCACGCGGCGGTGGATCATGATGGCGAAGTAAGACAACAGGGTATAGGCCAGCGCATTCTCGCCCAGCAGCGTGGCTTCGTTGACATCCATCAGCAGGCCCATCATGAAGGCCACGCTGATGCCGACCTTGCGCGGCTGGTGGATGTTCCAGAACACCAGCGCCAGCGCCACGAAGTCGGGTACCCCGACCATCTGGCCCCAGGGCATCAGGTTCAGCACGAAGGCCACGATCAGGCTGAACGCAATGAACAGCGGATTGGCCGGCAGGAGGATGTAGTGCGGATCGTTCATCGGGCTTTTTCCTTGGCGGCGGCCGGGGCCGTGGGGGCGGCGGCAGCCGGAGCAGCAGGAGCCGCCACTGGAGCCGCCGGCGTCACGTTGGCCGCGCCCTTGCGCTCATCGGCGGGTTTGTCCTTGGGCGTGGCGTTGGCGTCATCGGCGCTGGAGTCACGGGTGCTGTCGCGCAGGCGGCGCTTGAAGAGCTTGGCCGACTTCTCGTCGATCACGTCCGGTTCCGGGCGCGGCGGCAGGTTCTGTTCCACCAGCAGGATCAGCAACTGGCGGTGGCGGTCGATACCGGCCAGGGGACGGCAGACGATGCGGGCGAAGGAATCCGCCGAGCGTGTCTCCACCAGCACCACGCTGGCCACCGACAGGCCGGGCGGGTAGACGCCGTCGATGCCCGAGGTCACCAGCATGTCACCCTTCTGGATGTCGGCATTGGCCGGCATGAAGCGCAGGTCCAGCGCGCCGGTCTGGCCACGGCCGTAGGCCACGCTGCGCAAGCCGTTGCGCAGTACCTGGACCGGAATGGCCTGGTCCTTGTCGGTCAGCAGTGTCACTTCCGAGGTGAACGGGAAGACGCGAGTCACCTGGCCCACGATACCCACATCGTCAATGACCGGCTGGCCCGCGGTGACACCCTGTTGCGAGCCGCGGTTGAGGATGATCTTGCGGGTGAAGGGGTCGCGCGCATCGTAGAGGATCTCGCCCACGATGGACTTCACCGGCACCTTCTGCTGCATGTCCAGGAGCTTGCGCAGCTGGGCGTTCTCGGCCGCCAGCAGGCGTTCCTGCTGCATCACCTGGGCATTGATGATCTGCTGCTGGCGCAGGTCGCGGTTTTCCTTTTGCAGCGCGCTCAGCGAGGTGACCGAATCGGCCAGGCTGGTGGCGGCGTCGCGCGGTACCATGGCGACCGTCTGGAAGGGGTAGAGGGCCGTACCCAGCGCCTGGCGGATGGTGCCCAGGACGTGCATGCGGGCGTCGACCACCAGCATCACGACCGACAGCAGCGCAAAGATCGTCACGCGCACCCGGGCCGAGGCGCCCTGCTTGAAGAGTGGTGGGATTTCCATGGCGTCAGGCCGTCAGCAGGGCCGCGGGGCGCGGCGCGCTGCAGGCGGATAACTCACTTCCTGCGTCGAAAACGATAACAAAAAGGGGATCCGGTGCGTCCATCCTACCCAGATCCGGCCGGCCTCGTGCTCCTGGCGCAGGCAAGCTGCGTGGCGAAGGCTGAGTCGGCATGAACTGCGTCATAGTGTGAACGTATCGGTTCCCCGTCCTCCGGTGGTACGTGGCCACCGGTTGTAACAAGTGCGTCTGTGCTGCGTCCAATGTGCAAAAGCCGGCGCAAGGCCGGCCAGTGCGGGTTCGGCTTATTCGGCCGAGAAGATCGAGCCCAGCTTGTCCATGCGGTCCAGCGCCATGCCCGAGCCGCGCACCACGCAGGTCAGCGGGTCTTCGGCCACGATCACCGGCAGGCCGGTCTCTTCCATCAGCAGGCGGTCCAGGTCGCGCAGCAGGGCGCCACCGCCGGTGAGCATCATGCCCTTTTCGGCGATGTCGGCGCCCAGTTCCGGCGGGGTCTGTTCCAGCGCGTTCTTCACGGCCGAGACGATGTTGTTCAACGGATCGGTCAGGGCTTCCAGGATTTCATTGCTGGAGATGGTGAAGGAACGCGGGATGCCTTCGGACAGGTTGCGGCCCTTGACTTCCATTTCCTTGACTTCCGAACCCGGGAAGGCCGAGCCGATTTCCTTCTTGATCGCTTCGGCGGTCTGTTCGCCGATCAGCATGCCGTAGTTGCGGCGGATGTAGTTGACGATGGCCTCGTCGAACTTGTCACCGCCGACGCGCACGGAGCCCTTGTACACGATACCGCCGAGCGAGATCACGCCGACTTCCGTCGTGCCGCCGCCGATATCGACGACCATCGAGCCCGTTGCTTCCGACACCGGCAGACCGGCGCCGATTGCCGCGGCCATCGGTTCTTCGATCAGGTAGACCTGCGAGGCGCCTGCGCCGTGCGCGGCTTCCTTGATCGCGCGGCGTTCCACCTGGGTCGAGCCGCACGGCACGCAGATGATGATGCGCGGCGACGGCGAGAACATGCGCGATTCGTGAGCGGTCTTGATGAACTGCTTGATCATCTGCTCGGTGACCGTGAAGTCGGCGATCACGCCGTCTTTCATCGGGCGGATCGCCTCGATGTTGCCCGGCACCTTGCCGAGCATCTGCTTGGCTTCCTTGCCGACTGCCTGGATGGTCTTTTTACCGTTGGGGCCGCCTTCCTGGCGGATCGAAACGACCGAAGGCTCGTCGAGAACGATGCCCTTGCCGCGCATGTAGATGAGCGTGTTGGCGGTGCCGAGGTCAATGGCCAGATCGTTGGAGAAGTAGCTACGCAAAAAACCGAACATTCAAAAATCCTGTCTCGCTGGTGGCCGGGCCTCGCATCGTAGCGCAGGTCGGCAGCGGAAAAATTACAGCTTCAAGCCGCGCGGGAACACGCACAGAGGCTCACCACAAGGGTTGAAGCTGCGAGGGAATCTACCGGAGGCCGGGGCAAGGCCGCTCAGTTCACTCTGGAAAATGTCCAGAAAGGCCTTGGTCAGTCGGACCGGGTTTGGGTCGAACGCGTAATGATACCTTATAATTTTGCTTGATTTGAAGGAAGCGGAGAGCTCTTTTTGCTGCTGCCGACCCCTTTTCGAAGACTCGCTCCACTGTTGTAACCTGCTGTCACAGCACTGTTTTTTTCCGCTGCGGCAGTCCACGTCTTTTTCCGGTGACCGCATGGCCCTGACCCTGACCGATGTGAAACGCATCGCACATCTCGCGCGGCTCGAATTGCCCGACGCCGACGCCGAGCACACGCTTGCCCAGCTCAACGATTTCTTCGGCCTCGTCGAGCAGATGCAGGCGGTCGATACCACCGGCATTGCGCCGCTCGCGCATCCCATCGAGCAGATCGAAGACGTCGCGCTGCGTCTGCGCGACGACGCGGTGACCGAAACGGTGCGCCGCGAAGAATTCCAGCGGCCGGCGCCGGCCGTGCAGGATGGCCTGTATCTGGTGCCGAAGGTCATTGAATAAGCCGCTGCTGTTGCCAATCGCGCCTGTGCGCGTGTGCCTCTCGTACAAACGGCCCGCACGGCCCGCACGGCCCGTTGTACTGCCAGTGACAGGTCCGTGAGTGCCCGTCACCGTGGCGCAGCCGCCGGCAGGCAGCCGCCAGCCTTTACGACAGTGCGCTCGCCGCTGTCGCGTTCTTCAGGAATAACGCAATGCATGAAAAAAGCTTGACCGAACTGCGCGCTGCGCTCGATGCGAAGGAATGCTCCGCCGTCGAACTCGCGCAGGCGTATCTGCGCCGGATCGATGCCGACAGGAGCCTGAACGCGTTCATCCAGGTCGATTCCGAACTCACGCTCGCGCAGGCGAAAGCCGCCGACGTGCGCCTCGCCAATGGCGACGCCGGCCCGCTGACCGGTCTGCCGGTGGCGCACAAGGACGTATTCGTCACGCGCGGCTGGCGCTCCACCGCCGGCTCGAAAATGCTCGAGAACTACGAAAGCCCGTTCGATGCGACCGTCGTCGAGCGGCTCGAGCGCGCGGGCATGGTGACGCTCGGCAAGACCAATATGGACGAATTCGCGATGGGTTCGTCGAACGAGAATTCGTACTTTGGCCCGGTGCAGAACCCGTGGGACCGCAAGGCGGTGCCGGGCGGCTCGTCGGGCGGCTCGGCCGCGGCGGTGGCCGCGCGTCTCGCGCCGGCGGCGACCGGCACCGATACCGGCGGCTCGATCCGTCAGCCGGCGGCCTTCACGGGCGTGACCGGCATCAAGCCGACGTATGGCCGCGTCTCGCGCTACGGCATGATCGCGTTTGCCTCGTCGCTCGACCAGGGTGGCCCGTTCGCCCAGACCGCCGCTGATTGCGCCACCTTGCTCAACGCAATGGCCGGCTTCGACGAGCGCGATTCGACGAGCCTCACGCGCGACGACGAAGACTACACGCGCTATCTCGGTCAGTCGTGGTCGGCTGATGCGAACGCGGCGGGCAAGCCGCTCGCGGGCTTGCGCATCGGCTTGCCGAAGGAATACTTTGGAGCCGGCCTTGCCGACGACGTGCGCGCCTCGATCGACGCCGCGCTCGAGCAATACGAAGCGCTCGGCGCGAAGCTCGTCGAAGTCTCGCTGCCGAAGACCGAGTTGTCGATTCCCGTCTACTACGTGATCGCCCCGGCGGAAGCCTCGTCGAACCTGTCGCGGTTCGACGGTGTGCGCTACGGCCATCGCGCGGCGGAATATCGCGATCTGCTCGACATGTACAAGAAATCGCGCGCGGAAGGCTTCGGTCCCGAAGTGAAGCGCCGCATTCTGGTCGGCGCATACGTGCTGTCGCACGGCTACTATGACGCCTACTACCTGCAGGCGCAGAAGATTCGCCGCATCATCGCCCAGGATTTCCAGGAAGCGTTCAAGCAGTGCGACGTGATCATGGGGCCGGTGTCGCCGTCGGTTGCGTGGGATCTCGGCGCCAAGGGCGACGATCCGGTGCAGATGTATCTGGCGGATATCTATACGCTGTCGGTGAGCCTTGCGGGTCTGCCGGGCATGAGCGTGCCGTGCGGCTTCGGCGCGGGCGCGAATGCGCAGCGTCCGGTCGGTCTGCAGATCATCGGCAACTATTTCAACGAAGCCCGGATGCTGCAGGTGGCCGACGCGTTCCAGCGTGCGACCGACTGGCACCGTCAGGCACCGGCGGGAGTGTGAGCACCATGACCAAACAATGGGAAGTCGTGATCGGTCT
>JAFAMT010000423.1 GCA_019233085.1 Herbaspirillum sp. | reverse complement strand
CCATGGCGGCCATAGGCGGCCACGTTCTCGCCGGCGGCGCGGCGCTGGTGGATGTCGTCGTACTCGGCCGTGCTGGCATAGCGCAGGGTGCTGGTGCGCACCACCGGCACGTTGACCGGGCCGGTACCGGAGGCCAGCGGCGGCGTGCCGGCATGGATCAGTTCGGTATGCAGGTGGCGGCTCATGCGGCTTTCTCCGCACGGTTGAAGAAGTTCTGGTTGTAGTTGAGGATGCGCCCGGTCTGCGGGTCGATGCCGATGCGGCCGGTCAGCGTATCCAGCGGGCGGCCATAGAGGTGGAAGTGCAGGGTCGGCTCATCGCCTTGCACGTGGATGCTGTGCAGGTCGTCCGGCAGGAAGCTGATTGGTGTACCGGGCTGTACCACCAGCTCACGGGCCAGGCGGATGCGGGCCTGTTCGGGGTCGGAGCGATCATCCTCGCGCTCATAGAGGCGGTTGAGTTCCTGGCCGCTGACGGCGACGATCACCGCCCAGGTGTCATGGTTGTGCGGGAAGGTGGTCTTGCCGGGGATGATGGAATTCAGATACAGGGCGATGTCGTCCTTGTCGGTGTCGGCGCCTTCGTGGTTGAGGTAGTAGCGGGTCGAGGTGGCGCCGCTATCGGCCTGCGGCGGCGGGAAATCGGCGAAGCTGAACAGGTCGCGGCGCTCGGCCAGCTCCTGCAAGACTTCGGTAATGGCCTGCAGCGCCGCGCGGCTGATGCCCTGTTGGCCTTGTTGCTGTTCGATCTGGCGGATGCGGGCCAGGGTGGATGCCACTGCGGTGGCGCGTTCTTGTGCGATGCTCATGAGGATGTCCTGTCTGTCGTCGGTATCTGTTGTCGGGGGAAGCGGCTAGACCGAGAAGCTCAACTGCTTGAAGTCGATGGGCGCGAAGCTGTTGCGTGCAGTCGCGCGCTCGCCATTGAGCGCACGGTTGAGGAAGGCACGGGTGCGCTCGTTGTCCGGTTCGGTAAAGATGTGATGGGCCGGGCCATGTTCGATGACGCGGCCGCTTTCGATGAAATAGACCTGGTCGCTGACTTCTTCGGCAAAGCGCATTTCATGGGTGACCAGTACGCAGGTCATGCCGTCCTGGACCAGTTCGCGGATCACGGTAAGCACCTCGCCCACCATTTCCGGATCCAGCGCCGAGGTCACTTCGTCGAAGAGGATCAGTTCCGGCTGCATGGCCAACGCCCGGGCAATGGCCACGCGCTGCTGCTGGCCGCCGGAGAGCTCGCCCGGATAGGCGTCGGCCTTGCCGGCCAGGCGCACCCGTTCCAGCAGCGAAAGCGCACGGCTGCGCGCGCTGGCGCGGTCCAGTCCGAGGATGCGGATCGGCGCCATCACCAGGTTCTCCAGCACCGTCAGGTGCGGGAACAGGTTGTACTGCTGGAACACGAAGCCCACGCGCTGGCGCAATTGCGCCAGTTGCGCCTCGGACTTGAGGGCGCGGATCTCCACGCCATCGAGCACGATCTGGCCCGCCTGCGGGCGCAGCAGGCCCGTCACGCAGCGCAGGATGGTGGACTTGCCGGAGCCAGAGGGCCCGATGATGGAGACCGCCTGCCCGCGCTGCACCTCCAGGTCGATGCCGCGCAGGATGGCGTTGCCGCCCAGTGTCAGCTGCACATCGCGCAGGCTGACCAGGGGCTGTGCGCTGGTTGGGGTGTCAATGGAAGGCATGTTTCTTTTCCAGGTATTGCGTCAAACGCGAAATCGGATAGCAGTAGAGGAAGAACAGCAGCAGAGTGAGGAAATACACGGCCACCGTGAAATCGACCCGGTTGACGGTGCTGCTGGCGATCTGGGCGGTGTCCAGCAGGTCCTTCACGCCCACCAGCGAGGCCAGGGCGGTACCCATGGTGATGGTGGCGTACAGGTTCATCCAGGGTGGCAGCATGCGCCGCAGGCACTGCGGCAGGATCACCCAGCGGTAGGCCTGCGAGCGCCGCAATCCCAGCAGGGCGGCGGCCTCCCACTGCGCCGAGGGGATCGAGCCGATGGCGCCACGGAAGATCTCGGCCACATTGGCACTGGCCGGCAGGGCCAGGCCCAGGGTCACCTTGATCCAGTCCGGGAAGGCCACGTAGTGGCTGCCCAGGTGCAATTCGAAGGGAAAGACATAGGTGCTGAAATAGATCAGGATCAGCATCGGCGCATTGCGAAACACCTGCACATACCAACGCGCCAGGCGCGCCACTGGTGCCAGCGGCGAGAGTTGCAGCGCCCCCACGAACAGGCCCGCCACCGTGCCGATGGCAATGGCCAGCACGCTGATCTGGATGTTGGAGAGCATGCCCCACAGCAGCGCCGGCAGCCAGCGCTGCAGGTGGGCACCCAGCGGCCAGCCCTGCCAGGCCGGGATCAGCCACAGCACCAGCAAGGCCAGCAGCACCGTCAGCGCCACGGCGGTGATGGCGGGCAGGGTGATGCTGCGCACGGTGCGCGCCGTTCCCAGGGCGGAGGCCGTCGCGATCGGGGCCGCCAGTTCACTGTTATCGGCCATAGCCAGGCATCCTCCAGTGTTGCTCCAGCACGCGTCCGGCCTGGTTGACCAGCCAGGTCAGCACGCCGAAGAAGACCAGCATCAGCAGCATCAGCTCCAGCACGTTGTCGCGCTGGCTCCAGATCATGATGGACTGGTAGGTCACGTCGCCCACCGCGATGGCCGAGGCCACGGTGGTCATCTTGACCAGGTCCACCAGGTTGTTGACCAGGCTGGGCAAGGCAAAGCGCAGCGCCAGCGGGAACTGCACCAGCCACAGCCGCCGCGTGGGCGAAAAGCCCAGCGAGGCCGCTGCCTCCAGCATCACCGGCGGCACCGCCTGCAAGCCGGCGCGCAGCGATTCGGCATGGAAGGCGGCCTTGTGCAGCGAGATCACGATCACCACCCAGATGAAGGGCGTGAGCGGGTTGCCGCCGGAGAGCTTCAAGGCTTCGGTCAGGAGCATGTTGAACACCAGGAAGGCGCAGTAGAGCTGCACCAGCGTAGGCGTATTGCGAGTCACCTCGACAAAGCCGCGCGCCAGCCAGGCCAACGCGCGCTGGCGCGACACCAGCATGGATGCCAGCAACAGGCCGGCCACCAGGCTGCAGGCGATGGACGCCAGCGCCAGTTCGATGGTCACCACCAGCCCATGCAGGAAGGAGGTGCGCTCGCTGGCCGCAAGCAGGAATTCATAATTGAGGCCGGCCGCCTTGATGGCCGCCACGGCCGCCTCGGGCCACTGCGAGATCGTCATGCTCGCCGCTCAGGCGCTCTTGAACTTGTTGTGCAGCTCGGGCAGGGCAGGTGAAGGCGGGGTGATGCCCAGCTTCTTCTCTGTTGCGATCAGCCAGCCGCTCTTGTGCCAGCCTTGCACGATCTTGTCGATGGCCGCAGCGGTATCCTGCTCGCCCTTGCGGGTCCATACCACCGAATTGCCGGGGATCAGTTCAGGCGTGATTGTGCGGTAATTCTTCCATTCCGGATTGGTGGCCACCAGCGGATTGAGCAGGGTGGCGTCATGCACGGCGGCGACGCAATTACCCCCGCGCAGTGCCAGTAGCGACTCCGACGAACCCTTGAAGCCCTTGGTCGTGGCGCCGTAGTCGTTGGCCAGCGGCTTGGCGTAGTTGCTGCCCTGGGACAGGCACACTTCCTTGCCGCGCAGGTCTTCCCAGCGGCGGATAGGGCTGTCGGCCGGGACGATGGCGATGCCACCGACACGGTAGAACGGGGTCGGTGCAAAGCCCAGGATCTCGTTGCGCTCCTGGGTCCATTCCATGCCGGCGATGAGCAGGTCAACCTTGCCCTGCTGCAGCAACTGCACGCGATTGGAGGGCTGCACCTGCACCGTTTCCAGCTCCACACCCAGCTGGCGGGCAATGTCCTGGGCCAGCTCGACGTTCCAGCCGACCGGCTTCTGGTTGGACGGATCGATGGAGCCGAAGGGGCCGCCGGAGAGCATCACGCCGACCACGATCTTGTGGCGGCTCTTGATCTTGTCCAGGGTGGCATCGGCGTGGGCCGGTACGGCGCCCAACAAGATGACGGTGCCGGCCACGGCGGCGGCGATGCGGCTCAGGGAGAACGCGGGCAGTGCGGGGAAGATAGGCTTGCTCATGGAGTGGGTTCATTCTTGTTGCGTGGAAGTCGCTCACTCTAATGAATGGGGCAAGCTGCGCGGAACGAATAAAAATCGATATCCTTATGCGTTTAGCGAGCTTCAGCCCGCCCCCGGATGACCCGCCGGCTGGTAGTAGCGCCCCACCCGCAGGGCGCATTGCTCCAGCGCCGAGCACAGGATGAAATACAGCAAGCCCACCAGCAGGAATACCTCGGCCGGATACACCATCAGGCGGCTGTTGACCTGGGCCGCCACGAAGGACAACTCGCCCACGCCGACGATATAGGCCAGCGAACTGTCCTTGATCAGCGTGACCCATTGGTTGACGAAGGAAGGCAGCATGATCTGCAGCGCCTGCGGCAGGATGATGTAGCGCAGCACCTGCCAGCGCGGCATCCCCAGCGACAGGGCCGCCTGCCACTGGCCGGTGCCGATGCCGTGGATGCCGGCAGCCACCGCGTGGGCCAGGTAGGCGCCG
>JAFAMT010000418.1 GCA_019233085.1 Herbaspirillum sp. | reverse complement strand
TCACGCGCCATCACATGACGGTAGTGCATGTCAGCGGCATAGAGCCGGCCCGCATCCAGCACCAGCTTGCGATACGAATGTGCTGCCTCCACCTGCCGCGCCGTGGTCGGCGACAGACTGCCGGCCAGCACCAGCACCGGTCCTTGTGCGGCAGCGATGGGCGCCGCTGGTGGCGCCTGCGGCGCCAGCCATTGCCAGCTGCGCCAGGCTGCCAGCAGGGCCTGGATCACCCCGCTGGCACCCACGGCCAGCAAGGGCTGGCGCAGCGCACGGTCCCAGATCAGGCGCCCGATGCCGGCCAGCTCGTCCTCGCGGCTGACATCGAAGAGCAACGCATCAGGCTGCCCGGCCAGCGCCGCATCGACCTCGGCGGCGAGCCGCTCGTCATCGCCATAGCTGGGGTAATGCACGCCGGTTACGCGCAGGGATTGCTGCAGCAGATGCACGCGCAAGTCCGCCTCTGTCATGGGCGTGACCGGATGGCGCGACATGGTCGGATGGCGATCGATGCGAAACACCTCGCCGCCCTCCTGCCCGGCCGCGTACAACTGGCTGAACACGCAATAGCGCCGCAGGTTGGGCTGGCCGCCGACGATGGGGATAAAGGGATTGGCAATGCGCGCGCGCAAGAGCCGGATGGCCGCGCCGATGTTGCCGACCTCGGGGCCGCTGTCGAAGGTCGAGCAGATCTTGTAGTGCGTCACCGGCGCGCGCAGGCCCGAGAAGAAGGCCGACACCGGTGCCAGTTCATCGTGCATCGGGCCGGGCGCCATGGAGCGCGCGGTGCCGGCGATGCCCAGGCAATCGAGCCGGCCGGCTGCGCGCAATTGCGCACTGTCCGGTACGCGCAGGAACAACAGGCTGCGCAAGCCACCCAGGGTGGCGGTGGCCAGACTGTCGGTGGCGCCGGTGAAGTCATCGCCATAGAAGGCGATCTTGGGCCGGCCATCGAGGAAGGGGTTCACCGCTTCCCTGCCCCGAAGAATGCGATGGCACGCTGCAGCTCCGGCACGCTGCGGGCCTGCTCTTCCAGCGCGATGCCGGCCTGTGCCGCCAGCCAGGCCTGGCGCAAGCTGGTCACGCCGGCCGCCGCACCATCGGGATGGGCCAGGATGCCACCGCCGGAGAGAAACAGCAGGTCATCCCCCTGCACCGCCGAACGCGTGGCATGCACGGTCCCGGCCCATTGGCCGTTGGAAAACACCGGCAGCACGACATCGTCGGCCGCCATCGGGGTAAGACAGGCGCGAGCCGATTGCACCACCTCCTCGTTGGATTCGGCGAACTTGCCATCCAGGCCATGCACATGCAGATGATCGACGCCGGCCAGCCGCCACAGCGCCTGATACGCCTTGAAGTCCATGCCCAGCGCCGGGGCGCGCGACATCATGCCAAAGCCGTTGCGATGTCCATGCAGGATCAGTGGCGTACTGCGGCGCAGGCTCTGGATGGCGGAATAGCCGCACCAGTTCAGGCTGGCCATGACGCAGTCGCCCCCCTCGCTCTCGACCAGGTCCGCATGGCGTCGCATGGCATCCAGATCATCGCTGATGTTGAAGGCGACGATGACATTGCGCCCACTGCGCTGGCGATACGCGCGCACTTCGCGCATTACGGCACGCACACGCTGCGCCAGTGGCGCGTGCACAGGGTTGCTGCAGACCTCGTCATCCTTGATGAAATCCACGCCGGCCTCGCACAGCCGACGCACCAGCGCGGCGGTTTCCTCCGCCGACAGGCCGACATTGGGCTTGATGATGCTGCCCAGCAGGGCGCCCTGCGCCACGCCGCTACAGCGGCGCGTACCGGCCACGCCCTGGCGCGGCAGTTCGAACTGGCGGCGATAGTCCGCCGGCAGCCGGACATCGAGCAGGCGCAGGCCGGTGACTTCACCCAGGTCATAGAGATTGCCGGCCACGGTGGCTGCCAGCGTGGGCAGGTTGGGGCCGATGTTGTCGACCGGATAGGCGATGCGCACGCGCGCACGGCGATAGGGGCCGCCGATCTGCTGGCGCTGCTGCCAGGCGTTGGGCAGGCTGGGCCGCTCCAGCGGCTCCAGCTCTTGCACGTCCAGCACCTGCGCCCGGGCACGCGCACGCAGGTCGTCGGTCTCGCCGGCCACCCGCACGAAAGTGCCGCTGGATTGCTCACCGGCCATCACCTCGGCCACCTGCTGCGGTGGCAGTGGCGTCTCGATCAGGTAATCGGCCGTGATGTGGAGTGCCGCCATCACAATGACCCCAGGTCAGGGAAGGAACGCACCGGATCACGGCCATCCCAGTTTTCGGAGGCGCTGCGGATGAGCTTGAACACCTTGCCCTTGGGGCCGGCCACTTCCGAGAGTTCGATCACGGTACCGGGGTGGTATTCGGTCTCGAAATAGACAAAGCGCCCGCGCTCGCCCACCTCCCCGCTCATGCCCACCGTCCAGCCGCGCGCCTGCAGGGCCGCCAGGTCGCGTTCGAAGTCCTCGGTCCAGTAGGCCACGTGCTGCAGGCCGCTCTGGCGCTCCTGCCCTCGCTGGATGAAATCGCGGTACATCGAGGGCGTGTCGCACCGCGCCTGGATCAGCTCGACCTGTACGCCACCGGCATTGGCCAGCGCCACCGAATTGTGGATCTCGTAGGGCTGGCCGCGATAGCGGTAGTTCTTCAGTGGCACCCTCTCCATGTAGTAGAAGGGCCCGACGCCCAGCACTTCGGTCCAGTGCTGCATCGCGGCCTCGATATCGGCCACGACATATCCCAACTGCTTGATCTCTCCGAGAAAGCGGCTCATGGTTGTCCTTGTTTGAAATCGGTGGGCGGCATTCAGGCCAGCTTGCCGGTGACTTTTTCCAGCAGCGCCCAGGCATCGTCACCGAACTTCTTGTGCCATTCGGCATAGAAGCCGGCACCGCGCAGCTTGGCGCGGAAGGCGGCGTTGTCGATGTCGTTGAACTGCAGGCCCTTGGCTTTCATGTCGGCCACCAGCGAGGCATTGAGCGCCTTGACATCGACCCGCTGCTTGAGCCCGGCCTCGTTGATGTTGCGGGTGACGATCTCCTGCAGGTCCTTTGGCAGGCGCTAGAAGGACTTCTTGTTGCCCATGAACCAGAAGCCGCTCCAGACGTGGTTGGTCATGGAGCAGAACTTCTGCACCTCATAGAACTTGACGGTGGAAATCACCGCCAGCGGATTCTCCTGGCCCTCGACGATCCTGGTCTGCAGGGCTGAATACACTTCGGCGAAATTGATGCTGGTGGGCGCGGCATCGAAGCCCCGGAACAGCGAGGTCGCCAGCGGGCTGGGCGGCACGCGCAGCTTCATGCCCTTGAAGTCCTCCGGGGTGACGATGGGGCGGGTGCTGGTGGTGACCTGGCGATAGCCGTTGTCCCAGCACTTCTCGAAGGCGAACAGCGAGGTGCGGGCGGCGATCTCCTTGCGCACGTAGGCGCCGAGATCGCCATCCATGGCGGCCCAGACCTGCTCGTAGTCGCGGAAGGCAAACCCCACGCCACTGATCTGCCCGGCCGACACCAGCGTGCCCAGCACTTCGGGCGAGATGGTGAAGAAGTCGATGGCGCCCGAGCGCACCTGCGAGAGCATGTCGGTATCGGTGCCGAGCTGGCCGTTGGAATAGACCTGCAGGTCCACCCTGCCGCGCGACTCGGCGGCGATCTTCTCGGCCATCTCCTTGGCCCGCACATTCATGGGATGCGTCATGGGTAGGTTGTTGCCGTACTTGAGCGTGAATTCGGCGGCCTGCGCCTGGCCGGCATGCAGGCCTGCGGCCAGGGCCGCGCATCCCGCGCCGGCCTGCTTGAGAAAGCGCCGGCGCGCTGCGACGGCGGGTGCAATACGGGGCTTTCGCGACTCGTTCATGATCGTCTCCATTTGATGTTTTCTGATTGGTTTTGCCAGACACTGGCAATTTGCCCCGGAAGAGATCATCCTTGCAGGCCGGGCTCAGGAGGCAGAATAGCCGCGCCCGAATCCCGGGGTCAAAGCTCCGCGTTGATGGTTTTTGATGTTTTTTGATGTCTTCTCCAAGGTCCCGCCATGTCCCAGCAACGCCCCGGAAATGCCAGCAACCGCGCCCGCGTCGTCGATATCGCCACGGCCGCCGGCGTGTCCACCGCCACGGTCGATCGGGTTCTCAACGGCCGTGCCGGCGTGCGCGCGGCGACGCTACAGAAGGTGATGAAGGCCGCCGCCGCGCTGGACTATCTGCCCGAGGCCGATCTCTATCGGGCCATGTTGCCGGCCCCGATGGAACTGGTGTTCCTGCTGCCGCCGCGCAGCAACCGCTACATGCAAATGCTGGGCGACTACATCGGCTTTGCCGAGGACCATCTGGCGCCCTTCAACGTGCGCTGCAAATGCCACCACATCGAGGGTTTCAATCCGCGCGTGCTGGCACAACGGCTATTGCACTACGGTCGCGGCGCCGATGGTGTGGCCTTCATGGCGCTGGAGCATCCGCTGGTGCGCGAGGCGGTCGCCCAGCTGGTGCAGGAGGGCGTGCATGTGGTCACGCTGATCTCGGACCTGTCCAACTCGGAGCGCGCCGCCTATGTGGGCATGGACAACCGCGCCGCCGGTCGCACCGCCGGCTACCTGCTGGCGCGTTTCCTGGGGCGCGAGGTCACGCATCCGCGTGCGGGGCGCAAGGCCGGAAAGATCGCCATGATCGCCGGCAGCCTCAGCTATCGCGGCCACGAGGAAAGGGAGATGGGTTTCCTGCATGCGCTGGAGGAGCTCTGTCCGCAGGTGCAAGTGGTCGGCCTGCGCGAAGGCCATGACGATGCCGACACCAACTACAAGCAGGCGCGCACCCTGCTGGAGCAATATCCCGACCTGGCCGGCATGTACAACATCGGCGGCGCCTCCGATGGCGTGGGACGGGCCTTGAAGCAATGCGGGCGGGAGCACCAGGTGGTCTTCATCGGCCACGGGCTCACGCCCGATACGCGCGGCCTGCTCATCGACGGCACGCTGGACGCGGTGCTGACCCAGCATCCGCAGAACATGATCATGAATTGCGTGCGCATCTTTTCCAACCTGCGCGAGCGCAAGGATGCCCAGGTCGGTGTGGAAGCCGTGCGTATCAGCGTGATCCTGCGCGAAAACTTGCCCTGATCCGGTCCTGCTCCATCCTGACCATCAGGCCGGAAGAGAAGGCATCCAGGGACTGCGCGTGGCCCAGGCCAGGAACAGCTTGCCGCGACGTGGCCGCGCACGGCGTTTCCTGAGTTGCGAATAGACCAGTTCAGCCAGGGTGCGTTGCTCGGTATCGCTCATCTTCAGGGACTGACGATACATCCTCAAGAGCATCAGCGCGTTGTTCATGAAGGCTTCCTCGGCGGCATCGCTGCGGGCCTGGGCGGCCATCTGTGCGGCCAGCGTCAGGTTGGGTGCTTCCTGCGGGTCCGCCCGGGATGCCGTCTCGGCGGCAAAGCCCTGCAAGGCGATACGCTGCAGCACCAGGCGATAGACCGATTCGGGTTCCACGGCCTCGTCCTGCGCGATGTCGATACGCACGCCGGCCAGGCCTGCCAGCAGTTTCTCGAGCGCGCTCAGGCTCACGGCACGGCCCTCCTGCCCCGGCTCGGCAACGGCGTTGACCGGATCGAGCAGCCAGGCCAGGAAGGCATGGTCCAGCGTGGTCGCGTGGGCCGCGGCGCCACTGAGCAGGCGCTGTGCAATGGCGACATCGGCGCTGCTCATGCGCCTCACCGATGCAGATCCGGGGCTGGACGAGGAGCTCGTCGCAGCATCGCCATGGGTCCGCTCCCATGCGCTGCTGCGCTGGCTTGCTTCTGCACGCGAGCGCCGGTAGCGCGCCAGATCGCGCGCCAGCGCATCCACATCCTCCAGTGCCAGGCCATGCAGGCGGACATAGCCGTAGGCCTGCGCCAGGTAGCGGCGATCGCTGTCGTTGAGATAGTTGCTGCTGGCCACGCCTGCGGCGGCGCGGCGTGCCACGGCCGGCTCATCCTCGCGACGCCCCACGCCGAAGACCCGTTGCAGCAGCACCAGGTAGGCGCTGTCCTGGACGCTGTGGGCGATGTTGTCGATCTGGATCAGGTCAGCCAGGCGCGGTGCGGCGGCGATCAGCTCGGCCAGCGACGGACCGGGTCGCGGCAACACCAGGCCACGGATCACGCCGCCGGCCAACATCAGCGGGCCGGTCGGCAGGACCAGGGTTTCCAGCATGTGCGCCAGGTCCACTTGCTGCTGCGGCGGTAGCGGCGTGGAGGCCTGCCATTGATACAGGTCCAGGTACTGCTGCAGCAACTGCACGTAATTGGCGGGATAGGCGGTCTGCTCCAGCGGCGAGAGCGTGGCATAGAACAACAGGGCGGCGGTGATCACCGGTTGCCAGTTGCCGCTCTGCATCGCTTGCTGGAATACCGGTGTCCAGAACTGCTGGTCCAGTGCCGTGCGCTGGTTGGCGGCGGCATAGCGCTCGTTGACGGTATAGGCGCCACTCTCGTCATAGACGATGGCGGAGAGCTCGGCGCGCGACAGGCCGGTGAAGGGATTGGGCGCGCGTCCATAGAGCGATTCTGTGGCCTGGCGGGCTTGCTGCAGGCGTTGCGGATCGCTGGAGGGCGGCACTTCGCTGTCGGCGCGCGCGATGGCATCGGCACCGCTGCGCGCGGCGACCAGGCGCGACTCGATGGCGAAGAGCGTGGCCCGCGTGACCGGCTGAGCGGCAGGCGACAGTGCGGTCGTGCCATTCTGTGCCGGGGTATTGCCGGTGGCTGCTGGCGCGATCGGGGCCGTGACGCTGTCGACGGCATCGGCAAAGGCAGCCATCAACCGGCCCTGCGCCGACAGGCTCAGGGTCACGCCCTCGTCGGCGGCGCTGGCCGCCGCTGCGGCCGCGACCGTGGCGGCGGCTGCCGTGGCCAAGGCTTGCTCCTGGGCATTGCCGCCGGATTGAGAAGGCGCCATCGGCGGCAGCACATCGCGCGCCGCGATAGCCAGATCCGATTCCATCGCCATGTTCATTCTCCCGTGGTGGAGTTCCCATGACTTGGTTACGGCCGCAGACCGGCTATCTTTACACTTGCAAACCGGCATGATCCAGGCGGGACGCGGCGTCTCGGCCGATTTGCCGTTTCTGCGGGGCATCTGGTGTGGCGCGATCAGGATATCTCCGATGCCGCTCCAGAGCCCAGGTAGTTAC
>JAFAMT010000339.1 GCA_019233085.1 Herbaspirillum sp. | reverse complement strand
CAGTATAGGAAGCGCGATTTTTGACAGAAACTAATATTTTCGTACTTGCTTATTCTTTTAGCTTAGAGACAAAAAAGGAAAACTTGGCTTGACTGTGGTTATTGTTCGCTGGTTTTGGGTAGTCTGCACGGAATTTTTTCCCGCGCTCTAGCTTAATTCTGATCTTTCTCCGGTCGGGACGGAGCGCCGGGGGCGGCCCGGCAGCCGCTCACTTTCTTTGGCCCGCCAAAGAAAGTAAGCAAAGAAAACGGCCCCCAAGAGCCAGCCCTCCTTCGGAGGGTTCCCGACGAAGTGGGGTAACAAGTGGGAAAAATAGATTCGCTTCGCTCAAACTATTTTTCTGATCCACTTGTCACCCCACTCCGTCGGCTGGCCCCAAGGGGGACCCCGGACGGCTCGCCTGCGGCATCGCCCCGTCTCCGACTCGCCTACGGCTTTGCGTTGGATTCTTCGCCTTCGATACGTCGCTGCGCGACTACTCAGTCCGAACCGACAGTAAATAATTTGAAAAAATAAAACCCTCCCTTAACCACCGATCGAAGAAAAATCGATGCCGAAGGCGAGCCCACCCAAAGCCGCAGGCGAGTCGGAGACGGGGCGATGCCGAAGGCGAGCCGGTTGCCTGTCCGCTTCTGACCCGCCGCGTTGGGGCCTACCGAGACGGATCAGGAAAATAGTTTGAGCGAAGCGAATCTATTTTCCCCGTCTTGGTAGGTGCCAACGCGGGGACCCTCCGAAGGAGGGCGGAGGCAGCAGCGGTCGCCTTCTTTTGCTTACTTTTCTTGGCGAGACAAGAAAAGTGAGCGGCTGCCGGGCCGCCCCCGGCGCGCTCCTCCGACCGGAGAAAGATAGGAATTAAGCTAGAGCGCACACAAGCATTCCGTGCAAATAGCCCAAGACCAACAAATCAGGAGATCAGCTTCAGATACCCCTGAGCAGACAAAAATCCCTCAGGAGAAAACGCCACAGCCGGCTGAATCTTGAAAATCCACTGTTCATAAGGCGCATCATTGACAGCATCAGGCGTCTCAACAAGCGCCTCATTGACAGCCAACACAACCCCATCAACAGGCGCATGCAAATCCGAAGCCGTCTTGTTAGACTCAACAATCCCCGACTCCTCCCCCCGCACCAGAGCCCGCCCAACAGCCGGCATATCGACATAGACCAACGGCCCCAACTGCTCCTGCCCGAAATCGGTAATACCGATGGTCAGCGAACCGTCCTCCTCCACCCGCACCCACTCATGGGTCTGGGCATAGACGAGATGATCGGGAATCAGCATCACAGTCTCCTAAAAAATAAAGATCAACATCAAGCCTCAGCCTTGGAGCCATCCGCAAACACCGGCTCACCCAGGTTCAACATGAGGCGATTAGCCCAGGCAAAGATGGCCACGGAATGGATCAGGTCCAGCACCTCCAGCTCGGACAAGCCCACGTCATAGAGCGCCTTGATCTGCGCCGCGCCGATATCACCGGGCGTCTCGGTCAGCTCCGCAGAAAACTTGGCGATCGCCTGCTCACGCGCATCCACGCCTGCGCCATAAGGCGTATCGAAGACCTGCCGCACGGTATCGTTGCGCTTGGCCAGCTGCTCGAACCGCTGCGCATGCACCGACGCGCAATAGACGCAACCATTGATACGCGAAACCACCAGCGAACCCAGCTCACGCTCCGCGCGCGACAAGCCCCCCGGCGCATACATGATGGCGTTGAAAGCCGCCGAGCGCTGGCGCAGGATATCCGGCTGGTGCGCCAGGAAGAGGTAATAGTCCGAGGTCTTGGCCTTGGGATGGCTCTCCTCCAGTACCTTGATCTGGTCTTCGCTGGCCTGGTCCAGCTGGATCACATCCAGCCAGGCGTCCCACTCCAGGGTTTCATTGGTAAAGCCATTGGCCTTGATGATGTCGCTCATGTCGACTCTCCTTACTGGGCAGCCGCAGCACGCATGGCCTTCAGGCCGGCGACCACGCGCAATTGATAGGACACGAAAGCGATCAGCTGAGACAGCGCCACCACTGCCGGCGTGCTGATACCAGCTGCCGGCAGCTTCTCGATGGCCGCCTTGTCGCCCTCCACCGGGCGCTCGGTCAGCGCGCGGGTAAAGACCAGCATGGCGCGCAGACGCCCCTCGGGCAATTGCTCCGGCTCGCCACTGTCGGCCGCCGCCAGGTCAGTCGCATCGGCCGGCACCGCCTGCGCGCGCGCACGATAATGCGCAGCCAGGTCGGTCGCGCCGGCCAGGCGACAGGCATACAACGCCACCAGCAGGCGCTCGTCCAGGCCGATACCGGCCAGGGCCGGATCGAACAGGGTGTCATAGCTGCCCTGGGAAGCCACGGCGACCTTGTCACGCTGGTGACGCAGGCCATGCAAAGGACTGCCGGCGGCAAGGCCGGACAGCTGGTCGATGACATCCTTGCTGATGTCGTAGACGGGGGTAGTCATTCAGGTCTCCTTGATGGATGGATGCTTGGCAATGGCATCGCGCAGGAAGTGCTGCGCCTGCTGCCAGGAATCGAGATCGGCGCGCGCATTGGCGGCCGGCTCGCCGCCACCGGTACTCACGCGCCCGGAGACCGGGTGGGCGTAGGTCGTCTGCGTGGTCGGCACGAACGGGAACAGGATGGAATGGCCGGCATTGGCATAGTTGCGCCACACCACCGGCCAGGGATGCGCCACCTCGGCCAGCTTGTCGCGCACCATCGCGCAATAGAGGCTGGAAGGCCAGGAGCCATCGTCGGTGGCCGACAGCAGCAGCACCGGGCCGGCGATCTTCTCCACCGGGATGCGGGCGCGGGCCACGGCCTCCTCGTCCTGCAAGGCGGTCAGCATCGCCAGTTCGTGGCGATGTGGTGCCGGACCTTCGTCAAAGGGAGCCCAGCTGGCCGTGCGATTGCCCTGCCACTGGTGCGGCAGCGGCTCGCCACGCAGGAGCCAGGTTGGACCTTCGCGGCCCACGGCCGGGTCGGCCGCGTTCTGGCCGCTGTGCACCAGCGCGCTGGGCACGTAGGCCAGCACCGCCGAGACCTTCTGCGGGAAGGTCGCGCCCAGCAGCAGCACCAGCTCACCGCCCCGCGACTGGCCGCTGATGGCCACGAAGTCGTGGAGCGGCTGGACCTCCGCACGCAGCCAGTCCAGGCCACGTTCGAAATATTCCAGCGGCGTGTTGGAGATGTAGTCCGACAGGCCCGGCGCCTTGAAATAAGCCAGCGCGAAGGCGGCATAGCCGCGCGAAGCATACAGCGCCGCGCGCGGTTCATTGATGCCGCCGCCGGAACCGTTGACGATCATCACCGCCGGATGCGGCCCCGGCGTAGCCGGCAGGAACAGCGTACCGACCAGACCCTCTTCGCGCACCTCGCGCCGGATGACGCCATCGGCCGCCAGGCGCTGAACCAGTTCCGTGCTGGCCGGGGTGCAGCGTGCCAGCCCCGGCTGGTCCAGTGACGAGACGGTCAGCGTGGTCACCAGCGGCGCCATCACATCGGCGTGGAAGTTGTCGCGGCGCCCGGTCTGCACCGGTTGCTGCGACCACAACAGGCCCATGGGATCGATGCCGTGGTAGTCGCCATCGATGGCCGGGTTCATGCTCACGTCCACATTGCCATGCGCATCGGCGATGTAGCAGGCGCTGCTGTGCCACTGGGCGCCGTTGCGCAAAGTGGCCGATGAGATGCGCACCGGCTCGCCCGGATGCGCGCCACGCACGACGATGCGGCGTGGTACGTCGATCAGGTCGTCGGCCGGGCTGACCTCGATGGAGAAGTTGGGCATGGGCTTATTTCTTGTCCTGGGTGACCATCATGGCGGTGGTGCGGTCGCTGCTGATGGGGGTGACCTTCAGGCCCTTCTTGGCGGCCCAGATGTTCTGGTAGTGGTACAGCGGGATCACGCCTACGTCGTCGGAGACCACCTTGGCCGAATTGCGCAGGATGGCTTCACGCTTGGCGGCGTCGAATTCCGCAGTGGAGTCGGCCAGGGCCTTGTCCACGGCAGGATTGCTGTAGCGGTTCCAGTTGGAGGCGCCGATGCCCTTCTTGGCATCGACCGTGCCCAGCACGTTGACCAGGGCATAGCTGGCCTCACCGGTACCGTTACCCCAGGCCAGGACCGAGACGGCAAACTCGTTCTTGTTGGCGCGCGCCGAGTAGGACGCCCACGGCAGCACCTCGACCTGGGTCTTGATGCCGATGCGTGTCCAGAACTGGGCCACCGCCTGCAGGGTTTCCGGCGCTTGCGGATAGCGGTCGTTGGGCACGTGGATGGTCAGCTTGAAACCGTCCGGGAAACCGGCCTCGGCCAGCAGCTTCTTGGCCTGGGCGGCGTCGAAGGGGATGTTCTTGATCTCGGGGTTGTAGCCGAAGGTATCGGCCGGCATCCACTGGTTGGCCTCGGTGGCCGCGCCCTGCAGGATGCGGTCGATCAGGGCCTTGCGGTTGATGGCCAGCGACATGGCGCGACGCACGCGCACGTCCAAGAGCGGATTCTTGTCCAGCGGCTTGCCGTTGTTGTCGGTGATGAAGGGGCTGGGGCCTTCATGGAAGCTCGGCTGGATCAGCAGCACGCGCAGGCCGTTGTAGGGATAGACCTTGATGTTGGGCGACTGCTTCAGCTTGGCCAGGTCGGACACCGAGACCTTGTCGATCACGTCCACGTCGCCGGAGAGCAGCGCCGCGGTGCGGGCGGCGCCGTTGTTGATGTAGCGGTAGTTGACCTTTTCCCACAGGGCCTTGCCGTTCCAGTAGTCGTCATTGCGCTGCATGACCACGCGGTCGCCCGGGGTGTAGGAGACGAACTTGTAGGGGCCGGTCCCCACCACGGCGGCGCCGCTGTTGTAGTTCTCGGTGGTGGACTTCTCGCCCACATGCTTGCTGACGATGTGTACCGAGGCCAGGTTCAGCGGCAGGTCGGGGTTGGGGATGTTGGTCTTGATGACCAGGGTCAGCGGGTCCTTGGCGGTGACCGATTCCACCGTGCGCAGGTAGCCGGCGAAGGTCGCCACGCTGCCCGGCACGGCGCGTGCGCGCTGGTAGGAGAAGATCACGTCGTCAGCGGTGAAGGGCTTGCCGTCCTGCCACTTGACGTTGGGGCGCAGCTTGAATTCCCAGGTCTTGGGGTCGATGTTCTTCCAGCTCACGGCCAGGCCGGGGACCAGCTTGTTGTAGTCGTTCTGGACCAGCAGGTCCCAGAAATGCAGGTCCACCGAACGGTCGCCGGCGTGGTTGTTCAATTGCGGATCCAGCGAGGACAGCGGGTCGGCAAAGGCGATGTTGAGGTTCTGCGCGTGGGCCGCATCGGCGGCAGCGGCCAGGGCCACGCCGGTCAGGGCAATGGCCAGCAGGCGGGTCAGGAGGGTTTTCTTCATGGTCGGGTTCCTCTGTGTGGTCATGGTGGAGGCACTACGGGTACATCAGTTCGGGGCTTTCTGGACGGTCCCCTTGCTCCCGTTCGGACTGAGTCGCAGCGCAGCTGCAACATCTGCATATTGAAGGCCTGGCTGCAGCTGCATCAGCGTCTTCGATACGGCCCCAAGGGGCCTACTCAGTCCGAACGGTAGTCAAAACATCTAAAAGCTTCTTTCCTCTCAGCGGCCATCGTTGAGATGGCAGGCACTCCTATGCCCCGGCGCGATCTCGCGCAGGAGCGGTTGTTCTTCACGGCAGCGCGCCATCGCATGCGGGCAGCGCGGGTTGAAATGGCAGCCCGTGGGTGGATTGAGCGGGCTGGGAATCTCGCCCTTGATGGCGGTGAACTCCTTCTTGCGTGCCGCCATGCGCGGCACCTCGGCCAGCAGCGCTTGCGTGTAGGGATGGTTGGGCTGGCCGAACAGCTCGGCCACCGGCGCACTCTCGACCACGCGGCCCAGGTACATGATGACCACGCGATCCGAGACATGCTCCACCACACCCAGGTCATGGCTGATGAAGAGGTAGGTCAGGCCCAGTTCTTCGCGCAGGTCCATGAACAGGTTCAGGATCTGCGCCTGGATCGACACGTCAAGCGCCGCCACGGCCTCGTCGCACACCAGCATCTGCGGCTGCACCGCCAGGGCGCGGGCGATGCCGATGCGCTGGCGCTGGCCGCCGGAGAACTGGTGCGGATAACGGTCGCGCAGCGCCGGATCGAGACCGGCGCGCAGCAACTGGCGGCAGACGTAGTCATCCAGGTCGCCCTCGACCTTGCCATTGACCTGCGCGGCCTCGCCCACGATCTGGTCGATGCGCAGGCGCGGGTTCAGGCTGGCATAGGGGTTCTGGAAGATCATCTGCACCTGCAGGCGGGCCTCGGCTTCTTCCTTGCTGGAGAGCGTGGAACGCTCGCGGCCGTTGACCAGCACCTGTCCGTCCGAAGGATCCAGCAGGCCGCAGGCCACGCGTCCCAGCGTGGACTTGCCGCAACCGGATTCGCCGACCAGCCCGACCACCTCGCCGGGCAGCACGGCCAGATAGACCTTGTCGAGGGCATGGGTGACGGCCGGCGGACGGCTCCAGCCGCGTGCCTGCAACTGGCGCTCCAGCCAGCCCTGGCGGCGTTCGCCGAAGCGGCGGCTGACGGCGCGGGTTTCGATCAGGGGAATGACGGCCTTATCCATGTTGCGCATTGCCCTGTGGGCTGGTGATGGGGTGATAGCAGCGTACCCGGTGGGCCGGCAGCGGTTCGCTGATCCCGGGTGCCTCCAGGCAGTGCTGGCTGACGCGCTCGCAGCGCGCGGCAAACGCACAGGTCGGCGGCAGGTGCAGCAGATTGGGCGTCATGCCCGGGATCTGGCGCAGCCGCGCACCGCGCCGGTTGTTGCTGGGCAGGCTGCCGATCAGGCCTTGCGTGTAGGGATGAAGCGGCACATCGAGCACCGCCTCCACACTGCCCTGTTCGACGATGCGCCCGGCATACATCACCGCCACTTCATCGGCCAGGCCCGCCACTACCGACAGGTCGTGGGTGATCCAGATCAGCGCCGTGCCGTGCTGGCGCGCCAGCTTCTGCACCTCCGACAGGATCTGCGCCTGGATGGTCACATCCAGTGCCGTGGTCGGCTCGTCGGCGATGATCAGGTCGGGCTTGTGCAGCATGGCGATGGCGATGGCCACCCGTTGGCGCATGCCGCCCGAGAGTTGGTGCGGATAGGCCTGCAGGCGCTCCTCGGGGCTGGCGATGCCCATCATGCCCAGGGTGTCGCGGGCCAGTTCGCGAGCCTGCTGGCGGCTCACCTTGCTGTGCGCGAGCACGGCATCGACCATCTGCGCCTCGACCTTGAGCACGGGGTTCAGGGTCATCATCGGGTCCTGGAAGATCATGGCGATGCGATTGCCCTGCAGCTCGCGCAGCGAGGTCTTGTCCATGCGCACCAGGTCGCGGCCCTGGAACAGGATCTCGCCGCCGACGATGCGCCCCGGGGCGTCGACCATGCCCAGGATGGAGAAGCCGGTGACGCTCTTGCCCGAACCCGATTCACCCACCAGCCCCAGGATGCGGCCACGGCCGACCGACAGCGAGACATCATCCACCGCCGGCAGGACACCGTCGGGCGTGAAGAAATGGGTGCGCAGATTGCGCACTTCCAGCGTGAGCGCGCTCATTTCTGCCACCTTGGATTGAGGATGTCGCGCAGACGGTCGCCCACCAGGTTGATGGCGACGATCACGATCAACAGCGTGATGCCGGGATAGA
>JAFAMT010000259.1 GCA_019233085.1 Herbaspirillum sp. | reverse complement strand
CGGCGCGCCGGCGCAGCGCACCAGCATGGTCGGGATGATCGACAGTTCGATGGGCAGGCGGATCGAGAACTTGGTGCCCTTGCCGATGGTGGAGTCGATGCGGATGGTGCCGCGATGCTTTTCCACCGCCGTCTTGACCACGTCCATGCCCACGCCGCGTCCGGAGACGCTGGAAGCCACCTCCTTGGTCGAGAAGCCCGGCAGGAACACCAGTTGCAGGGCTTCGTCGGCGCTGAGGGCCTGGTGTTCGTTGATCAGGCCCTTGGCCAGCGCCTTGCTGCGCAGCATGTCGGGGTCCATGCCCTTGCCGTCGTCGAAGACTTCGATCATCACGCTGCTACCAGCCTGCCAGGCGTTGAGCGAGATGGTGGCCTTGGTCGGCTTGCCGGCGGCCACGCGGTCCACTTCGATGCCGTGGTCCAGCGAGTTGCGCAGCATGTGCACCAGCGGATCGTAGAGGCTGTCCACCACCACCCGGTCCACTTCGGTTTCGGCACCGGTGATGACCAGGTCAACGTCCTTGCCCAGGTCCTTGGCCAGTTCGCGTACCAGTCGGGGGAACTTCTGGAACAGGCGTCCCACCGGTTGCATGCGCGTGGACAGGGTGGCGCGTTGCAGTTCGCTGGAGTAGCGCGAGGCGCGTCCCAGGGTTTCGGCCAGGGTCGACATGAGTGCCGCAGCCGTGCCTTCGAACTTGAACTGTTGCAGTTTTTCCAGCAGGACGGCGGCCTGGTTGGCAGCCTGCACCGATTCGCCCGCCACTTCCAGCAGGGCGTCGAGCTTGCCGGCGTCGATACGGATGCTTTCTTCCTTGGCAGCATCGCTGGCGCGACGGTTGTACTGCGCAGGCGCTGCCTTCTGTTCGCCACCCTCGGCGCTGGCCGGGGCTGCCGCTGCAGCGGACGCAGCCGCAACTGGCGCTGCCGGTGCCACCGCCGGGCTGGCTGCAGCCGCCACGGGCGCGGCGACAGCGGCGGCGGGGGCGCCTGCGGCGCCCGGCACCAGGGCCTGGTAGAGGGCGTTCCAGTCCAGCTCGCCATTGTTCATCACGCTGGCGCTGCCATCGACGGCAGCGGCCGACGCGACTGGCGCGGCCACTGCAGCGGGGGCAGCAGATGCGGCAGCCTGAGCAGGAGCGGGTGCGGCCGCCGGGGCGGGCGCCTCGGCCTTGCCTTCGATGGCCTGGGTCAGGATATCCTTCAACTCGGTCGGCATCGACGCCAGGCTGTC
Organism: Herbaspirillum sp.; assembly: GCA_019233085.1. Taxonomy (GTDB): domain Bacteria; phylum Pseudomonadota; class Gammaproteobacteria; order Burkholderiales; family Burkholderiaceae_D; genus Herbaspirillum. The sequence continues at coordinate 2,494 of JAFAMT010000259.1, read as the reverse complement.
GGGCGCGGCGCCGTTGGAGAGTTCATTCAGTTGATCGGCCACGAAGCCGCTGGCTTGCAGCGCCGCTTCGATGGCCAGGGGCGTGACCGGCGCCTTGCCGGTACGCAGGGCGTCGAACAGGTTTTCGGTCAGGTGGCAGGCCGACACCATGGCCGGCAGGTTCACGAACCCGGCACCGCCCTTGATGGTGTGGAATGCACGGAAGACCGCATTGAGGATTTCAAGGTCATCAGGATGTCGTTCGAGCGTCAGCAGATGCTCTTCCACGTTGGTAGCAAGCTCCAACGCTTCAACGACAAAATCCTTGAGCATTTCGTCATCCATTAGAACCCCAGGCTATCGAGTAAGTCGTCCACATCGGTCTGGCCCATGGCCGTTCCCGGCGAGGCTGGACCGTTGAGCAGCGAAACCGGTTTCTCGGCTTCGATCTGAGCGCGCACCTCAGCCGGTGCATTGTCGCGCAGCAACTGCGCCAGTTCGCGTTCGGCGGTGGCGGTGATGCCCACGATCTTCTTGATCAGCTGGCCGGTGATGTCCTGGAAGTCCTGGGCCATCATGATTTCCAGCATGCGGGCCTTTTCCGCTTCGGTCGATTCCACGACCGAGGCCGAGAACTTCTGGGAATCGCCTGCCAGTTGCTTGAATTCATCGATGCTCATCTGGCCGGCATAGAGCCTGGCCCAGCGGCCGTTGATATCCTTGGCCTGTTCCTGCAGGCGATCCTGGGCAGGCATGCCCGAATCGAGCGCATTGAGTACCTTGTTGGCGGCCTGCTCGGTGAGCGTGGCGATATGTTCCAGGCGACTCTGGGCGTCGCCGATCTGTTCGGCCACGTCGGTGAGCGAGCGGTCGTAGCCCAGTTCGCGCATCGAGTCGTGCAGCAGGCGCACGATGCCGCCCAGTCGCTCGTACATGGGCTTTTCGCTTTGGTCTTCCGTCGCTTCGGCGCTGGCCTCTTGGGCGGCGACGGCCTGGGGGGGCGACGCCTCGCCGGTGGCACTTATGGCCGGCAGGGTCTGCGAGGAAATTTCGTCAAACAGTGCTTCCAGATCAACGTCGTCGCTCATGATTACAAATTCTCCCAACAAATGTAGTGCACTTTTTATGCGACCCGCCTGTCCAGGCAGGTCAAGTGAGTCATTCCACCAGGCCAGACCACTGCCTAGCCTGCAATATCGGCAGGCCGGGACGGTATCTGAAGTCCAGCAGTCGTCAACGGCGATTCAGGGATGACAGGGAAGGCCAAGGGGCGCACAGCCCAAGGGTCGACGATGCCATGGTCCCGAGTATAGGGTGCGTACAGGCCATCTCATCGGCTAAATAGCGAGTGAAATCCCCCATCTGTTCCGTTTTTTCTTAAAGCTGTCAAATTCCTGACAAACGGGCTGATCGCGCCGTTCGTCGAACCGGTGTTGCCCCCCGTGTTGCGCTCACTTCTAGAATTGATCTCGAACTTTTTCGATATTGTTTGGATTTTATCTGTCTTTTTCTTTTAAGCAATACATATGCCCAACTTGTGCTGATTTACATCAGTCTGCTTCTCTTGCTTGTGAGGCAAGTGGCTTCGCGCCTACAATGGCGCCGTTTTGGTGCCCGCCGGCGTATTCTCGCCGGCAGTTAAACGGGAAACACCCGCCATCGAGGCTGGCCGCAAGGCCGGCGCGGTGGTCAATGTGTGCTGCCCCCGCAACGGTAAACAGGCGCCGGCCTGCTGTTCCTGTCTCTTTGCGAGACCTGGCCCAGCGCCGGCAATCCATCTTCCATGCCACTGTGCCTCTTGCAGCCTGCAAGCAATGCATGGGAAGGCTGATGGTCATGCCTGCAGCCCGGATACCGGCCAGGACGGGAGGAGGTTCTCCGCGCGCCACGTCGCCCGGGGGCTTCCGTTGAATCGGGCCTGCGGGGAGGCAGGCCGGAGAATGTCACCGGATCTCATTACCATGTCTATCATCGTTTCCCGGGGCCGTCGCGCGGCCCCTCGCAGCCACTTGCGCGCCTCTGTTTCCCTGAGCCTGGCCGTGGCCGCCGCCTGGCAGCTGCCTGCACAGGCCGAGTCCGCTGCAGCCAATGCCGACACCCCCTTGTCGGCGGTGGTGGTGTCGGCGTCGCGCTTTCCCAATGATCCGGCCTTTGCACCGGTGGCCACGACGGTGATCACGGCCGAGCAGATCCGCGCCGCCGGCATCGGCAATGCCAACGAAGCCCTGCGCAAGCTGGGCGGTATCTATGGTCGCCAGAGTTCGGCCGGACCCAATGATTTCCCGCTGGATCTGCGCGGCTTCGGTACCAACGGCGACCAGAACATGGTGGTGCTGGTCGACGGCGTGCGGATCTCGGAAAACGAATTGTCCACGCCCTTGCTGTCCTCCATTCCCATCGAGACCATCGAACGCATCGAGATCGTGCGTGGCGGCAGCAGCGTGCTCTATGGCAGCGGCGCCACCGGCGGCACCATCCAGATCATCACCCGCCGTCCGCAGGCCAATGACGGCCA
>JAFAMT010000445.1 GCA_019233085.1 Herbaspirillum sp. | reverse complement strand
CATCTTCAACAAGCTGGAACTGATGGGTCTGTCGACCACCATCAAGGCTGCCAAGAAGCTGGTGGAAGCTCAGGAACCGGTGGTCTGGGACATCCTGGAAGAAGTCATCCGCGAACACCCGGTCATGCTCAACCGTGCGCCGACCCTGCACCGTCTGGGCATCCAGGCGTTCGAGCCGGTCTTGATCGAAGGCAAGGCGATCCAGCTGCACCCGCTGGTCTGCGCGGCGTTCAACGCCGACTTCGACGGCGACCAGATGGCCGTCCACGTTCCGCTGTCGATCGAAGCACAGATGGAAGCCCGCACCCTGATGCTGGCCTCCAACAACATCCTGTTCCCGTCCAACGGCGAACCGTCCATCGTGCCGTCCCAGGATATCGTGCTGGGCCTGTACTACGCCACCCGTGAAGCCATCAACGGCAAGAACGAAGGCATGCTGTTCCAGGACGTGTCGGAAGTCATCCGTGCCTACGACAACAAGGAAGTCGAGCTGGCCACCCGCGTGACCGTGCGTATCGTCGAGCATCCGAAGGACCCGGTCACCGGCGAATTCGTCAAGACCGTCAAGCGCTACGAGACCACCGTCGGCCGCGCCATCCTCTCCGAGATCCTGCCCAAGGGCCTGCCGTTCTCGGTGCTGAACCGCGCGCTGAAGAAGAAGGAAATCTCCAAGCTGATCAACACGTCCTTCCGCAAGTGCGGTCTGCGCGCTACCGTCGTGTTCGCCGACCAGCTGATGCAGTCGGGCTTCCGCCTGGCGACCCGCGCCGGTATCTCGATCTGCGTGGACGACATGCTGGTGCCGCCGCAAAAGGCCACCCTGATCGCCGCTGCCGAATCCGAAGTCAAGCAGATCGAGCAGCAGTACGCTTCCGGTCTGGTGACCGCGGGCGAGCGCTACAACAAGGTCGTGGACATCTGGGGCAAGGCCGGTGACGAAGTCGGCAAGGCCATGATGGACCAGCTGAAGGTGGAAGACGTCGTTACCCGCGAAGGCAAGAAGACCACCCAGGAGTCCTTCAACGCCATCTACATGATGGCCGACTCCGGCGCCCGTGGTTCGGCTGCCCAGATCCGCCAGCTGGCGGGTATGCGCGGCCTGATGGCCAAGCCTGATGGCTCCATCATCGAAACGCCGATTACCGCGAACTTCCGCGAAGGCCTGAACGTGTTGCAGTACTTCATCTCGACGCACGGCGCCCGTAAGGGTCTGGCCGACACCGCGCTGAAGACCGCAAACTCCGGTTACCTGACCCGTCGTCTGGTGGACGTGACCCAGGATCTGGTCGTGATCGAAGACGATTGCGGCACCTCCAACGGCGCGGCCATGAAGGCGCTGGTCGAAGGCGGTGAAGTCATCGAAGCCCTGCGCGACCGTATCCTGGGCCGCGTGGCAGCCACCGACATCATCAACCCGGAAGATCAGGCAACCCTGTACGAAGCCGGTACGCTGATGGACGAAGACAAGGTCGAAGAGATCGAACGTCTGGGCATCGACGAAGTGAAGGTCCGTACTCCGCTGACTTGCGACACCCGCTATGGCCTGTGCGCCAAGTGCTACGGTCGCGACCTGGGCCGTGGACTCCTGGTCAACTCCGGCGAAGCCGTCGGTGTGGTGGCTGCGCAGTCCATCGGTGAACCGGGTACCCAGCTGACCATGCGTACCTTCCACATCGGTGGTGCGGCATCGCGTGCAGCAGTGGCCTCCTCGGTCGAAGCCAAGTCCAACGGCACCGTGCGCTTCACCGCCACGATGCGTTACGTGACCAATGGCAAGGGCGAGCAGATCGTCATTTCCCGTTCCGGCGAAGTGCTGATCACCGACGACCTGGGCCGTGAGCGTGAACGTCACAAGGTGCCTTACGGCGCCACCCTGATCGTCAAGGATGGCATGACGATCAAGGCCGGCACCGCCCTGGCAACCTGGGATCCGCTGACCCGTCCTATCATCACCGAGTACACCGGTACCGTGAAGTTCGAGAACGTGGAAGAAGGCTCCACCGTGGCCAAGCAGATCGACGAAGTCACCGGTCTGTCGACCCTGGTGGTCATCGATGCGAAGCGTCGTGGTCCGTCCTCCAAGGTGCTGCGTCCGCAGGTCAAGCTGTTGAACGAACAGGGCGAAGAAGTGAAGATCGCCGGCACCGAACACTCGGTGACCATCGGCTTCCAGGTCGGCGCACTGATCACCGTCAAGGATGGTCAGCAGGTGCATGTGGGTGAAGTGCTGGCCCGTATCCCGACCGAATCGCAGAAGACCCGTGACATTACCGGTGGTCTGCCGCGCGTGGCCGAACTGTTCGAAGCACGTTCGCCCAAGGATGCCGGCATGCTGGCCGAAGTCACTGGTACCGTTGCCTTCGGCAAGGAAACCAAGGGCAAGCAGCGTCTGGAAATCACCGACATGGAAGGCACCAAGCACGAGTTCCTGATCACCAAGGACAAGCAAGTGCTGGTGCACGACGGCCAGGTGGTGAACAAGGGCGAAATGATCGTGGACGGCCCGGCCGATCCGCAGGACATCCTGCGCCTGTTGGGTATCGAAGCGCTGGCTCGTTACATCGTCGACGAAGTGCAGGACGTCTACCGTCTGCAAGGCGTGAAGATCAACGACAAGCACATCGAAGTGATCGTGCGCCAGATGCTGCGCCGCGTGCAAGTGGTGGAGCCGGGCGACACCAACTACATCACCGGTGAGCAGGTCGAGCGTTCGGAACTGCTGGACGAGAACGATCGCGTGACCGCCGAAGGCAAGCTGCCGGCGACCTACGAGAACGTCCTGCTGGGTATTACCAAGGCATCGCTGTCGACCGACTCCTTCATCTCGGCCGCATCGTTCCAGGAAACCACCCGCGTGCTGACCGAAGCAGCGATCATGGGCAAGAAGGATGGCCTGCGTGGCCTGAAGGAAAACGTGATCGTCGGCCGCCTGATCCCGGCCGGTACCGGTCTGGCCTTCCACCGCGCACGCAAGGAAAAGGATGCATGGGAAGCCGAAGAGCGCGCAGCACTGCTCGAAGCCGAACGTGCCTCCCGTTCCGAGTTCGGCGACGAGGATATCTCCTCGACCGAATCCATCGGTGGCGGCGAAAGCGAAGCGTAAGCATCAGCATTGCCACGGTGGCCAGCAGGACCGGCCACCCGACAATGCGCACCAGGCAAGAGAAGACGGCGCCGGAAGCAATTCCGGCGCCGTTTTTTTATCCCCACGCTTTGTAGGACAAGCGGGGGTAGTCATTGCCAAGCGAGGGTGAATCTTTTATCATCTTCAAATAATAATTATTCGCATCTGTGAAGGTGGCAGGTGGGTTCAACTCCATAGTCTTCCCGATCGTTCCCGATGTCGTTCCCGGGCCGGTCCTTCTCAAAGAGGTAGCCAGCAAGCGCTAGTAACCGAACCAACACATAGGGGTGGTTACCAGTGTCTCCTTGCAAATCGACATGTGCAGCGGCCGTTTTCCTGGCGCTGCAGCAGTGGCTATGCGCCAGCGCCTTCGCGCAGGCAGCCGCCGAACAATCCACGAATCAACCCGCCAATCAATCCGCCAAGCCGGCCGGCAAGAAGCTGCAGGACGTGGTGGTCACGGCCAACCGCTCCGGCAGTACCGATCTCGACCACGCCGCCGCGACCGTCTCGGTGATCACCGCCGAGGAGATGGAAGAGCACAACACCCGCGACATCAAGGATGCGCTGCGCTATGAGCCGGGTGTGGAGGTGCGCCGCTCGGTCTATCGCATGTCCGGCATCACGGGCGCCACGGCCACCACAGGACGTGGCGGCAACGAGGGCATTACCATCCGCGGCCTCGATGGCAACCGGGTACTGATGCTGGAGGATGGCATCAGCCTGCCGCGCGCCTTCAGCCAGGGCGTGGCCAGCGTGGGGCGGGGCGCTACCACCGACACTGGGCTGTACCAGCGCATCGAGGTACTGCGCGGGCCGGCCTCGTCGCTCTATGGCAGTGACGGCCTGACCGGCGCGGTCAATTTCATCACCAAGGATCCGGCGGACCTGCTGGGGGTATTCGGCAAGAGCAGCTACTTCTCCTTCAAGCCTTCCTACGATTCCTCGGACAAGAGCCTCGGCGCCACCGCCAGTGCCGCCTGGGGCGGCCAGCAGTGGCAGGGCATGCTGATCCTCAATACGCGCCACGGCAACGAGAGCGACAACCAGGGCAGCAATGACGTCGCCGGTTCGGCGCGCACGACGCCCGATCCGATGAGCTACACCAACCGCTCGGCACTGGGCAAGCTGGTCTTCCGGCCCAATGGCGTGGACAGCTTCAAGCTCACGCTGCAGGCCAGCGAAGAGCGCGACAGCGGCAACAGCCTGTCGGCGCTGGGCAACGGCATCACGGCCTACACCACCAGCAGCCAGTCCCGCGGGCAGCGCGCCACGCTGGCCTATGAACACGCCGATGCCGAGCAGCCCTGGGTGCAGAAGATCAAGGCCAGCCTCACCTATCGCAACGCCGACACCAACCAATATACCTATGAGGCCGGCGCCAGCACGGCCACGATCGTGCGGCCGCGTTTTCGCGAAGTTGCCTACAGCGACCGCATGATCGGCAGCAGCGTACTGGCCGAGAGCAATTTCGGTCCCGAGAGCTGGCGCCACAAGCTGGTCTATGGTCTGGACCTGAGCCTGTCCACCCTGCAGGTCAATGCCAATGGCACCGGCTGGAACAGCTGCACCGGCACGCAGTACTGCCAGTATTTCCCCAAGACCGAGTATTCGCTGCTGGGCGCCTACGTACAGGACGAGATGCGTACCGGTGCGCTGACCACCATCGCCGGCCTGCGCTACGACAGCTATGCACTCAAGCCGCAGGCCAGCGCCAAGTATGATGCCCAGGCAATCGCCAGCGGCCAGCCGGCCGTGACCAGCCGTGACAGCGCATTCTCGCCGCGCCTGGCCTTCCTCTACGAAGTCACGCCGGCCTTCATCCCCTACATCCAATATGCGCGGGGCTTCCGTTCGCCCTCGCCGCAGGAGGTCAATTCCTTCTTCAACAACACGGTCTACCGGCAGATCTCCAACCCCGACCTCAAGCCCGAGACCAGCAATACGGTGGAGATCGGCTTGCGCGGCAAGATGCCGGCCGGTGCCGGATCACTGCGCTACAGCGCGGCAGCGTACAAGGGCAATTACCGCAATTTCATCGACCTGGTGACCGTGGGCGGCAACCTGACCGTGGCCAATCCGACCATCTTCCAGTACCGCAATGCGGCCAAGGCCGAGATCCATGGCCTGGAGGCGCGCGTCGACTACCAGCTCGACAACGGCCTGAACCTCAAGGCGGGTGTGGCCTGGACCAAGGGAACCACCACCACCAATGGCGTGGAACAGGGCCTGGAATCGGTGGCGCCGCTGTCGGTGGTGACGGGCTTGCGCTACGAGCCGGGCCGACTCTGGTTCGTGCAGAGCGACCTGGTCTACAACGCGGCCAAGAAGAAGGCGGATATTCCCACTGCCACCAACTTCGTCTCGCCGGCTTTCTTCGTGATGGATCTCTCCGGCGGCTATCACCTGAGCCGCAACATGACCGTCTATGCCGGCATCCGCAACCTGTTCGACCGCAAGTACTGGAGCTGGACCGATATCCGCGGCCTGTCGCTGGCCGACAGCGCCATCAACAAGGATGCCTACACCGAGCCTGGGCGCAGCTTCAACGTGAGTCTCAAGGTCGAGTATTGATCCAGCCCATCTTCCACCGAAAGGAAATTCCATGTCCAAGCACACCACAAGTGGCGCGCACCTGCGCCTGAAGACATCCGCCCTGCTGCTGGCAGCGACACTGGCCGCCGCCGGTTGCGTCACCCAGGCTCCGTTGGCTGACCGCTGGTCCCAATTGCGCCAGGCGCAACCCAAGTTGCATCCCCGTGATGCGGCCCGCCAGCTCGGTGTTTCCGAAGCCCAATTGCTCGCCACCCAGGTGGGCGCAGAGGTGCTGCGCCTGAAGGCTGGCGACCAGGATATCAAGGCGATCTATGAACGTTTGCCCGGGTTGGGCCGCATCAAGGCCATCACGCGCAACGATGATGTCGTGCTGGAGCGTGCCGGTGAAGTGGCGCCGGCACGCCGCGATGAAGAGGGCAGGGTGCTGCCCGGCACGGGCTTTGCCGGTGGCCCCATCGATCTGCGTTTCGCCTGGGCCGAGTGGGCCAGCGCCTTTGCCGTCGTGCAGCCAGGCCGCGCGGGCAAGACCAGCCGCAGCCTGCAGTTCTTTGACCGCCAGGGCGATGCCGTGCACAAGATCTATCTCGACAACGACGAGCATGTGGCTGCCTTCGACAAGCTGGTGTCCGACTTCCGCATGAGCGAGCAGCGCGCCGGCCTGAGGGTCGAGCCGGCATCGCCACTGCCGGCCCAGGCGGTTCGAATGACACCTTCGGAGGACGACATCAAGGAACTGCGCCGGTCCTGGCAGGAGCTCACCGATGTCCACCAGTTCCCGCGCCTGCTGCGCGAGCTCAGGCTCACCCGTGAGCAGGCATTGCAACTGATCGGACCCGATGCGGCCTGGCGTATCAGCCCGCAGGCGGCGCAAGCCCTGCTGGAGGAGGCGCGGGCACGCCAGCAGCCCATCATGGTCTTCGTCAGCAACCGCGGCATGACGCAGATCTACAGCGGTACCATCGGCAAGCTCGCGACCTCAGGCGAATGGCTCAACGTACTGGATCCGGATTTCAACCTGCACCTGCGAATGGCGGCTGTCGATCATGGCTGGGTGGTGCGCCGGCCGACCGACCACGGCATCGTCACCTCGGTGGAGTTCTACGACGCCAGCGGCCGCCAGATCGTCAATTTCTTCTCGCGCCGGGATCGCGGGCAAGCAGAAACCGCACAATGGCGTAACATGGCGGACAGCCTGCCACGGGGTTGATCTTTCCACCGAGGAAATTGTTGCCGTAATGCCCACGGAAAAGCGTGGCGAAAAGGCCATAAACCCGGCAAAACCGCCCCAAGAGCCCGGTCCAGGTTGACCGGGTGGTCTTTCAGGCATATACTCGCGAGTTCTCGAATTTAGGCTCGCCCGGGCTTATGCGTTCTTTGGTCTGAATCATCGCTTCTGCGACGCTGATCTCCCCTCCGGTCTTGAATCCGATATGTGCAGTTGCTTGCACGAAAGAGTTTCCTGTGTGGTTCCGGGCAACCGATTCCGGAACCTGTTTTCAATGTTGTACTTTGTTGGATTAAAACGATGCCAACCATCAATCAACTGATTAGCAAACCAC
>JAFAMT010000442.1 GCA_019233085.1 Herbaspirillum sp. | reverse complement strand
GCCGATCAGCGGCCGCAGGTCCTCGGGGATGCTGCCCTTCAATTCGATGGTGAGATAGGAGATGCAGCGCCGGGCATCGAGCTCGTAGGGGGCGACGATGGCGCCGGTCGGGCAGGCCGTGATGCAGGCGCTGCACTGGCCGCAATGCGACGTGACGGGGTCATCGACCGGCAGCGGCAGGTCGGTCAGCATCTCGCCCAGGAAAAACATCGAGCCGGCCTCCCGGTGCAGCAGCAGGGTGTGCTTGCCGCGCCAGCCCAGTCCGGCCTTCTCGGCCAGGGCGACTTCCATGACCGGGGCCGAATCGGTGAAGACACGATAGCCGAAGGTGCCGATACGCCCTTCGATGCGGGTGGCCAGCTGCTGCAGGCGGGCGCGCAGGACCTTGTGATAGTCGCGCCCGCGGGCATAGATCGACACCTGGGCAGCGCCGGGATCGGCGCTGCGGGCCTCTTCGCGCGCGCGCCAGTCGGCCTGCTCCGGGGCGGACGGCGGCGGCAGGTAGGGCATGCGCACGCTGACCACGCGTATCGTGCCGGGCACCAGTTCGGCCGGACGGGCGCGTTTCAGGCCATGGCTTGCCATATAATCCATTTCACCGTGATAGCCCTTGTCCAGCCAAGCCTGGAAGCCCGCCTCGCGGTGCGACAGGTCGACATCGGCAATGCGCACCTCGGCAAACCCCAGCTCGCGGCCCCAGGCCTTGATGGCGGCGGCGAGGTCGGTGAGATCGGCGAGATCAGTGGCGCCGACGAGGCCGGCTGGAGGGTCTAGAGCGGTCATGAACCAGTGTGACGAAAAAACGAAGATTACCAAGATCAGTATGCAGCGAATCCACCTCCACCTGCCCGACGAAGCCGCAACCGCCCGCCTGGGCGCCGACCTGGCGCACGTGCTCAGCCCGGGCCTGGCGCTCTACCTGCACGGCGACCTGGGGGCCGGCAAGACCGCGCTCACGCGCGCGCTGCTGCATGCGGCCGGCTACCAGGGGCGGGTCAAGAGCCCCACCTATACCCTGGCCGAACCCTACGAGGTGAAGCTCGCAGAGCGCATGGTAACAGTCATCCACTTCGACCTGTACCGGATGGCCAGCCCGGAAGAGTTCCTGGATGCCGGTTTTCGTGAACATTTCAACGAAAACTCCGTCTGTATCGTCGAGTGGCCCGAAAAGGGCGAGCCGGTGTTGCCGCCACCGGACATTCACGTCAGCCTGACGCTTGCAGAGCACGGTCGTGATGTAGAATTGCGTGCGTTGTCCGACAAGGGTCATCAATGCCTCGCTCGACTGAAATTCGCTCCCAACCTGTGAAGTCCAAAAGCCGCCGCACCATCCTCAAAGCCGGTGGCGCGCTGTTCGTCTCCGTCGTCACCCCGTTGCCCGCCATGGCCTCGCAGATCCTGGCCGTGCGCGTCTGGCCGTCTGACGACTACACCCGCGTCACGCTGGAAAACGACAGCGACCTCAAGGTGACCCATTTCGTGGTCAAGAACCCGGACCGCCTGGTGGTCGATATCGAAGGCATCGCCCTCAATAGCACCCTGAAGGACCTGGTGGCCAAGATCCAGCCCAACGACCCCTATGTCAAGCAGGTGCGCGTGGGCCAGAACCAGCCCAATGTGGTACGACTGGTGTTCGACCTGAAGGAAGAAATCAAGCCGCAGGTCTTTACCCTGGCGCCGGTAGGCGAATACAAGTACCGCTTCGTCATCGACCTGTACCCGGCCAATCCGCAGGACCCGATTGCCGCCCTCATCCAGAAGGGCGACTGGCTCAAGGAAGCACCGGCCAATCCCAATCCGCCGCTGGCCCAGGGGCCGGCGCCGTCACCAACACCGGCACCGGCCAGGCAGCCTGATCCGGCCCCGCTGGCCGAGGCCAAGCCGCAGCCGGAGGACAAGACCGAGCGCAACCCCAAGGTGGCCGCCGACGAGCCACGCATGCAGATGACCCGCATGATCACCATCGCGCTCGATCCCGGCCATGGCGGCGAGGATCCCGGCGCCACCGGCGCACGCGGCAACCGCGAGAAGGACGTGGTGCTGTCCATCGCCAAGCGCTTGAAGCGCAAGATCGAGCAATATCCCAACATGCGCGTCATGCTCACCCGTGACGCCGACTTCTTCGTCCCGCTGGGCCAGCGCGTGGTCAAGGCGCGCAAGGTGCAGGCCGACCTGTTCGTGTCGATCCACGCCGATGCCTTCGTCCAGCCCACCGCGCGCGGCTCCTCGGTGTTCGCGCTGTCGGAAAAGGGCGCCAGCTCGACGGCTGCGCGCTGGCTGGCCAACAAGGAAAACTCGGCCGACCTGATCGGCGGCGTCAACATCAAGACCCATGACCGCCAGTTGGCCAGCGTCCTGCTGGACCTCTCCACCACCGCCCAGATCAATGACAGCCTGCGCGTGGGCAATGCGGTCCTCAAGGAAATCGGTGGCATCAACAAGCTGCACAAGGGTGCGGTGGAACAGGCCGGCTTTGCCGTGCTCAAGGCGCCGGACATCCCCAGCATCCTGATCGAGACGGCCTTCATCTCCAATCCCGAAGAAGAAGCCAAGCTCACCGACGAACGCTACCAGGAGCAGATGGCCGATGCCATCCTCACCGGCATCCGCAACTACTTCGCCAAGAATCCGCCGCTGGCCAAGAACCGGCTGACCTGAGGCCACGTCCCCGACTCGCGCCCCTGGCGAAAAAAAACCGGCGCTGGTGACAGCGCCGGTTTTCTTGTTTTTCTTGCGTGGCAGACATCGCCCTCAGGCGTTGCTAACCTTGCGCTTGCCGCGCAGCTTGCGCCAGACCTGCCACAGCGCTCCGGCAAAGATGGGGATGACGGCACCGATCAGGCCCATGATCACCAGGCAATTCAGGTTCTGCTGCACCACCGGGATATTACCGAACAGATAACCAAGCACCACCAGGCCCACCACCCACAAGAAGGCACCCAGCACGTTGAAGAGCTGGAAGCGACCGAAACTCATGGCCGAGGCACCGGCGATGAAGGGCGCGAAGCTGCGTACGATGGGGGTGAAGCGGGCGATGACGATGGTCTTGCCGCCATGCTTTTCGTAGAAGGCGTGGGTCTTTTGCAGGGCTTCGGGATTCAGCCAGCGGTAGTTGTGGGTGTAGATTCGGTGTCCGACCCACCCGCCTATCCAGTAATTGAGGGTATTGCCGGCCACCGCAGCCACGATCAGCAAGGTCATCAGGACCCAGATATCCATGGCGCCGGTGGCACAGAAGGTACCGGCAATGAACAGCAGCGAATCGCCGGGCAGGAAGGGCAAGACCACCAGGCCGGTCTCGCAGAAGACGATCAGGAACAGCACCGCATAGATAAGGGTGCCATACTGCTCGATGAGGACACCCAGGTATTTGTCCACGTGCACCAGCACGTCCAGCAACTGCAGATAATCCATATGCCCAATCGTCTGTGAATCATTGATGCCGGGGGACGCCCCATCACTGTGGGGTTACATGTTCCACCAGGGAAACATGCCGCGCCGGCGATCTCTCCATCCCGCCGGGGCATCATACACCATCCGCCCCCCTCCTCTGCCTCGCAACGACACCAGCCACGCCACGGGGCCTCTCGCTGCAAATTCAAATAAAGCAGTATGACAACTATAAAGAAAAAACCGGACCAAGCCGATAAAAAAGGAAGATTTTCTTGACAGCAACCACCCCGAGGGACACTTGAGCATTCTCCCCAAGAGCGCAGGCCTCGTCCCTCCGCGCTGCGGCGTTGCACCACGCACAGACGATGCGTTTTGGCATATGATCAGGTCGGCTTTACTTCATCTTTACGAGAATAAAGCCGAGTCTTCAAACTGCGTGATGGCAGGGCGCCGGGGCGGCGTCGTTACCGGCTGACAGAGGGGACCGAGATGGGGAGCCAGGAGCCGTTCATCGGCGAACACGAGCACCAGCGCCTGCCCGGCGAAGAGCGGGATGCGTTGCTGACGGCATTGTGGCGTTCCATGGCCATTCTCGAATTCAGCGCCGATGGCACCATCCTGGATGCCAATGACAACTTCCTCACCATGCTGGGCTATCGTCGCGATGAGGTGGTGGGACAACACCATCGCATGCTGTGCGATCCCGTCTATGCGGGGACACCCGACTACCAGCAATTCTGGCAACGCCTGCGCCAGGGCGAGATCATCGCCGGCACACTGCAACGGCGTCATATCGAGGGCACCATCGTCTGGCTGGAATCGCTATGCAGCCCCATCCTCGATGCCCAGGGCCAGCTCGCCAAGGTGATCTCGGTGGCGGCCGATATCAGCGCGCACATCGACGATTCGCGTCACAGCAATAGTGTGCTGAGTGCCCTGAACCGTTCGCTGGGGGTGGTCGAACTCTCCTGCGACGGCCTCATCCTGGCGGCCAATCACAACTATCTCAAGACCATGGAATACCTGGCCGACGACCTCATCGGCCAGCCGCATAGCCTGCTGTGCACGCCCGAGTATGCGGCCAGCGAACAATATGCCGCCTTCTGGCATGACGTGGCCCGGGGACGTTTCTTCTCCGGCCGCTTCCCGCGCCGCACCCGCAATGGCCGCACGATCTGGTGGGAAGCCACCTACTCGCCCCTGCTCGACAGCCAGGGCCAGACCGAGCGGGTGATCTGCATCGGCAACGATGTCACCTACCGGGTCACCCGCGAACAGAGCGATCGCGAGCACCTGCACCTGCTCTCGCTGGGGATCAACGAAACCGACAACGCGGTGCTCATCACCGACGACCAGAACCGCATTGTCTTCCACAATACCGGCTTCACCCGCATGCTGGGCTTCGAGAGCCAGCAGGTGCTGGGCAAGCGTCCCTCGGAACTGTTTGCCGGCCACCCGGCGGTGATCAAGTCCATCGAGCGCTGCCATGGCGAAATGCTGGAGGGACGCAGCTTCCAGACCGAGGACCTGATCCACGACCTGCACGAGCAGCCGCTATGGATGTCGGCCGTGGTCAATCCCATCCTGGATGCGACCGGCCGGCTCATCAATACGGTCTGCGTCATGACCGACATCACCAATACCAAGGTGCATGAGGTCCTGCAGTACCGGGTACTCAACGCCATGGCGCGCGACAGCTCGCTGGCCGAACAGATGAACCTGCTGTGCGAAGAGGTGGAACGGGTCGCGCCCGAGGTGATCGCCTCCATCCTGCGGGTGGACGAACAGGGCCGTCTGCACACCCTGGCAGGTCCCAGCCTGCCCGAGCTCTATAGTCGCGCCATCGATGGCGTGCAGATGGGCCCGCTGGTGGGCTCCTGCGGCACGGCGGCCTTTACCGGCCAGACCGTCATCGTCGAGGACATCGAACATGACCCGCACTGGGCCGACTACAAGGACCTGGCCCTGCCGCATGGCCTGCGGGCCTGCTGGTCCACGCCGGTCAAGGCGGCCGATGGCAAGGTGATCGGTACCTTCGCCTTCTACTACCGCCAGCCGCGCCAGCCCAGTGCCTTCCATCATCTGCTGGTCGATGCCGGGCTGCACCTGTGCGCGCTGGCCATCGAGCGCGAAGCCTCGCGCGCGCGCATCCACCAGCTGGCCTTCTACGATTCCCTCACCGGCCTGCCCAACCGCAGCCTGCTGCTGGTGCAGGCGGGCCAGGCCATCGCCAGCGCGCAACGCAACCAGACCACGGTGGCCGTGATGTTCATCGACCTGGACCGCTTCAAGCAGGTCAACGATTCGCTGGGCCACCAGGCCGGCGACGAGCTGCTGCGCACGGTAGCCAACCGGCTGCAATCGCAGGCGCGGCGCTCCGATATCGTCGGCCGCCTCTCGGGGGACGAATTCGTGGTGGTGCTGACCCAGTACGATACCCAGCACCTCACCGAGGTGGTCAAGCGCATCCAGGAACGCCTGGCCATGCCCTGCCATATCAACGGCACGGCGCTGAACCCGTCGGCCAGCATCGGCGTGGCGATCTTCCCCGATAATGGCAATGACATCGAAACCCTGCTGCACCGGGCCGATATCGCCATGTACCAGGCCAAGTCGATCAATCGCGGGCGCTTTAGCTTCTTCAGCGAGGAAATGAACAGCATGGCGCAGGAGCGCCTGGCCCTGGAAAGCGCCCTGCGCGATGCCTTGCGCGGCGGCGACTTCGAGCTGCATTTCCAGCCCCAGGTCAACTTGCACGACCACAGCCTGCACGGGGTGGAAGCGCTGGCCCGCTGGTTCCATCCGCAACTGGGCAACATCTCGCCCGGGCGCTTCATCCCGATCGCCGAGGAATGCGGCCTGATCGGCGAACTGGGCAGATGGGCGCTGGAGGAGGCCTGCTTCCAGCTCTCCGACTGGCGCCGGCGCGGCATCCGCGTGCCATCGATATCGGTGAACCTGTCGGCCACCAACTTCCACGACCTGGAACTGCCGCAATTCGTGACCGGCCTGCTGCGCCGCTATTGCCTGGTCCCCACCGACCTGACCCTGGAAATCACCGAAACCGTGCTCATGGATACCAATCCCAGCACCAACCAGACCATCGCCGCCGTGCATGCCCTGGGTATCCCGCTGGCCATGGACGATTTCGGCACCGGCTATTCCAGCCTGGGCTACCTGCGCAAGCTGCCGGTGTCGGAGCTGAAACTGGACCAGAGCTTCGTGCGCGACATGGCCCGGGACGATGCCGTGCGCGCCCTGACCAATGCCGTCATCCGCATCGGCGAAAGCCTCAAGCTGATCGTGGTGGCAGAAGGGGTGGAAGACGCGGAGCAATACAAATTGCTCATCGAACAGGGTTGCGACGTCGCACAGGGCTATTACTTTTCCCGGCCGATGTCGGCCGACGACCTGGAACATTGGGTGCGCGATTACCGGGTTGGCCAGGCCTGCGTCTGGGGACGGGAGCCGCTGTCGGGGACCTGATATCCCTCTGCCATGCCAAAAAGGCATTTTCCGCATGGAAAAACAACAGCTTACTTAGATGTAGGCGCGAACATTCGAAGTATTTTGATGCAGCGCAACACCTGACGATATACTGACTGCTTCCCTCGCAGGTACTGATTTTCATTCCCTGGTGCCAGGACAACGATTCTGGATGCCGTGGACTTGTACGTCCCGCCACCATGCCGATTCAGCAAGATGGCAAGGCGGCGGACAGTGTTGTAGCGGCATCCCGTTCGGCGGGCTGCTGGCCTGGCTGCCACA
>JAFAMT010000367.1 GCA_019233085.1 Herbaspirillum sp. | reverse complement strand
GAAGTTGGTGTAGTAGCCCAGTTGCGAATTGCGCACCACCGGATCGGCCTCGACCTCGGCGATGGTGGGGAAGGTGGTGGTGGTCGGCACCAGCATCAGGTCGCTGCCTTCCAGCAGGTTTTCGGCCGCGCGCCTGAGGTCGGCCAGGCGGTATTGGGCGTTGAAGGTATCCACGGCATCGTACTGGTCGGCTTGCGCGGTGATCTGGCGCACCACCGGGTGGATGGCTTGCGGGTTCTCTACGAAGAAGTCACCCAGCGCGGCGCGGCGTTCCCCGACCCAGGGCCCCTGGTAGAGCAGTTGCGCGGCATCGCTGAAGGGGGCGAAGGGAATCCTGACCAGCGTCACGCCGGGCAGCGTGGCGATCTGCGCGAGGCTGCGCTCCCAGGCTTCCTGGGCGACCGTGTCGCCATAGAACTCGCAATGGTCGGGAATGGCGATGCGATAGCCACGGCGCTTCACGCCCAGCATCGCCGGGCGGCGCGAGTAGCCATCCTCGGGGTCGAAGCCGGCTGCGCTATGCAGCACCTGCCAGGCGTCGGCCACGTCATGGGCGAAGATGGAAATGCAGTCCAGGGTACGACAGGCCGGTACCAGCCCGCGTGCGCTGATGAGCCCCTTGGTCGGCTTCAGGCCCACCAGATGGTTGAAGGCCGCCGGCACGCGGCCCGAGCCGGCCGTATCGGTGCCCAGCGAGAACAGCACCTGGCCCAGCGCTACGGCCACGGCCGAACCGGAGCTGGAGCCGCCGGAGACATACTCCGGGTTGATCGCATTGCGCACCGCGCCGTAGGGCGAGCGCACGCCCACCAGGCCGGTGGCGAACTGGTCCAGATTGGTCTTGCCCACCAGCAGCGCGCCGGCCGCCTGCAGGCGCTGCACCACCGTGGCGCTGGCGGTGGCCAGGCGGCCGAACTCGGGGCAGGCCCCGGTGGTGGTCATCTCGGCCACGTCGATGTTGTCCTTGACCGCGAAGGGGATGCCGAACAGGGGCATGCTCTCCAGCGCGGCCTCGCCCTTGATCTGCAACATCAGGTCCAGTGCCGCGGCTTGCTGCCTGAGTTGCTTGGCCGGTACACGGCTGATCCAGACTTCGGACCGGCCGGCGCTGTCGATGCGTGCCAGCAACTCGGCCACGGTCTTGCCGGGCGTGCTGCGGCCCTCGCGGTAGGCCGCCAGCGTGGCAGCAATCGTGGTGGGGACGGCGGCCTCGCTGTCGCTTGGGGCAGGGTACTGGATAGCGGTCATTTTGGATATTCAAACTTGAATACAAGATTGAATATCTTTAAGCAGAAGGCGTGCCAGGCGCTGCCGGTGGCGTTCTCCTGCAGGGGGAAGTCAGTCCGGGCGCGGCGTTGCGACCGATATTGCGGGGTGGAATGATGCCGTACGGGAAAGGGGACTGTTTGTCAGTGAGACAATTTGGTGAGGTGTGCGCGGTTTTTGTACTTTTCCCTGCCCAAAGAGGGTGGGCGTGCACGATAAACCGGCACGCCGGCGATGCATCAGCCTCGGGCCCCGGCCATCAAAGCTCGCCCCACACCGCGTTCAAGGCGGCCAGTGCCGCCAGGCCGGCGGTCTCGGTGCGCAGCACGCGGCTGCCCATGGTCAGCATCAGGGCGCCCTGGGCGCAGGCCAGGTCTTCCTCTTCCTCGGTGAAACCGCCTTCGGGACCGACCATCAGGGTCACGGCCTGGGGCGGATGATGCCTGGCCCAACCCGACAAGGGGGCCTCGCCGCGCGGCGAGAGCAGGATGCGGCGGTGCAGGTCGCTCTGGCCGATCCAGCGCCTGAAGTCGGCCAGTTCCCCCAGGTGGGGCAGGCGATTGCGGCCGCACTGCTCGGCGGCTGCGTGGATGATGCCTTGCCAGTGCGCCTGCTTCTTCTCGGCGCGCTCGCCCGACAGGCGTACCACGCAACGCTGCGCGGCCAGCGGCTGCAGGGCGGTGGCACCCAGTTCCACGGCCTTTTCCACGATCCAGTCCATCTTGGAACCCTCGGGCAGGGCCTGGGCCAGCGTCAGACCGTAGGGCAGCTCGGCCTCGCGCGGCGAGAAGGTCTTGACCTCGGCGTGGGCGCGCTTCTTCTCGATGGCACTCAAGGTGGCGACATATTCACCTCCCTGGCCATTGAAGAGAGTGATCGCATCGCCCGGTTGCAGGCGCAAGACCTGGATATGATGGGCGATCTGGTCGGACAGGGTCAGCGCCGAACCGATGCTCAGGGCTTGCGGGAAGAAGAAACGGGGCATGGGCAGGGTCCTGGAGGCGGTTCGGGTCGAGAAATGAGGTAAACGTTGTCAGTCCGATCATCGGAGCGGCCGCCAATTTTAATCCCCGGGGCGCACTCTGGTAAAATACGGGCCCGCGCCGACCCGGAGCTTCCGCGACCGGCGCTTTTGCTCCAGAACCCGATTTGTGCGCCTGGCGGCGCCTCCAGCAACTCTCAGACATCGACATGATTTCCACTCTTCCCACCGACAAGATGGCCAACGCGATCCGCGCGCTGGCGATGGACGCCGTTCAAAAAGCCAATTCCGGACACCCGGGCATGCCGATGGGGATGGCGGAAATCGCAGTGGCCCTGTGGGCCAAGCACTATCGTCACAATCCGGCCAACCCGCAGTGGGCCAACCGCGACCGTTTCGTGCTCTCCAACGGCCACGGTTCCATGCTGCAATACGCGCTGCTGCACCTGACCGGCTACGACCTGCCGATGGAAGAGATCAAGAACTTCCGCCAGCTGCATTCCAAGACCGCCGGCCACCCCGAAGTGCACATCACCCCGGGCGTGGAAACCACCACCGGCCCGCTGGGCCAGGGCATCACCAATGCCGTGGGCATGGCGCTGGCCGAGAAGCTGCTGGCGGCCGAATTCAACAAGCCCGGCCTGCCCGTGGTGGACCACTATACCTACGCCTTCGTCGGCGACGGCTGCCTGATGGAAGGCATCTCGCACGAAGCCTGCTCCCTGGCGGGCGTGCTGAACCTGTCCAAGCTGATCGTGCTGTATGACGACAACGGCATTTCCATCGACGGTCACGTCGAAGGCTGGTTCAAGGACGATACCCCGAAGCGCTTCGAAGCCTACGGCTGGAACGTCATCCCGGCCGTGGACGGCCACAATGTCGAAGCGGTCAGCGCCGCCATCCACCAGGCCAAGCTGGCCGACAAGCCGACCCTGATCTGCTGCCGCACCGTCATCGGCAAGGGTTCGCCCAACCTGGCCGGTACCGACAAGGTCCACGGCGCTGCCCTGGGTGACAAGGAAATCGCCGCCGTGCGCGAAGCGCTGGGCTGGACTTCCGCTCCCTTCGAGATCCCCGCCGACGTCTATGCCGCCTGGGACGCCAAGGCCAGCGGCGCCGACTTCGAAGCCAGCTGGAAGCAGACCTTCGATGCCTACGCTGCCCAGTTCCCGGCTGAAGCCGCCGAACTGCAGCGCCGCCTGAAGGGTGAGCTGCCGGCCGCCTTCGAGGCGACCGTGGCGGCCTACATCCAGTCCACGCTGGAAAAGAAGGAAACCATCGCCACCCGCAAGGCCAGCCAGAACGCCATCCAGGCCTATGCACAGGCGCTGCCGGAGTTCCTGGGCGGCTCGGCCGACCTGACCGGCTCGAACCTGACCAACTGGAAGGAATCGGTGGCCGTGCGCGCCGACCAGCGCGGCAACCACATCAACTACGGTGTGCGTGAATTCGGCATGAGCGCCATCATGAACGGCATCGCCCTGCACGGTGGCTACCTGCCCTTCGGCGCGACCTTCCTGACCTTCTCCGACTACAGCCGCAATGCCCTGCGCATGGCCGCGCTGATGAAGGTCCGCGCGCTGTTCGTGTTCACCCACGACTCCATCGGCCTGGGCGAAGACGGCCCCACCCACCAGTCGGTGGAACACGTCTCCAGCCTGCGCCTGATCCCCAACCTGGACAACTGGCGTCCGTGCGACACCACCGAGACCGCCGTGGCCTGGGCCGAGTCGATCAAGCGCAATGACGGTCCCAGCACCCTGATCTTCTCGCGCCAGAACCTGCCTTTCCAGGAGCGTACCGCCGCCCAGGTCAAGGACATCGCGCGCGGCGGCTATGTGCTGCGTGACGCGCCCAACGCCAAGATCGTGCTGATGGCCACCGGCTCCGAAATCGAGCTGGCCACCAAGGCCGCCGATGCGCTGAGCGCCGAAGGCATCGCCGTGCGCGTGGTCTCCATGCCTTGCACCGACGTGTTCGATCGCCAGGATTCGGCCTACAAGGCATCGGTGCTGCCGCGTGGCATCCCGCGCGTGGCCATCGAGGCTGGCGTGACCGCCCTCTGGCACAAGTACGTGGGCCTGGAAGGTGCCGTGGTCGGTATCGATACCTTCGGCGAGTCGGCTCCTGCGGGCGTGCTGTTCAAGCACTTCGGCTTCACCGTCGAGAACGTCGTGGCCAAGGCCAAGGCAGTACTGGCTTGAGCGCAGTGCAAGACATGCCGCCAGGCGGCGATGAAGTGCTGATCCGTCGCGCCCGTCCGGGCGACGCGGCATCCATCGCCGGCGTGCGCATCGACGCCTGGCGCGCCAGCTACCGTGGCCTGGTGCCGGACAGCTACCTGGACCATCTCAAGCCCGAGGAAAGCGTCAAGCTGTGGGAGCAGGTGCTGGAAGCGTCCTCGGATGCGGCCTGCACCTTCGTGGCCGAAGCCGGTGGCGAGATCATCGGTTTTGCCTCCGGCATGACGCTGGCCGAAGCCCGCTTCGGTTGCGATGCCGAGCTGACCGCGATCTGCGTGCTGCCGGACGAACAGCGTCGTGGCCTGGGCAAGCGATTGCTGGCCAATGTCGCGGCTACGTTGATCAGCGCTGGCGCCACCGGCCTGATGGCCTGGGTGCTGAGCAAGAACGAAGGCGCCGGGGAATTTTTCAAGGCGCTGGGAGCCGAACGGCTGTATGAACAGACCTTCACCTGGGACGACGGCAGCGAACTGGATGAAACCGGTTTCGTCTGGCGCAAGCTGAGAAGCTGAAAGCTGGTCAGTCGAGCCCGGGCCGGTAGGGATGGCAAGTAAGAACGCAAAAGAAACGAACAATACGTCTGGAAAAGACGGATCAATGGCCGGGCCGACGTGGAGCATTGGCGTAAGCTGGCGGGCAGGTCGCTTTTCCGACTACCGATTTGCATTGATTTTTTATACTTAAGGAGAAGAGCATGGCAATTCGCGTTGCAATCAACGGTTATGGCCGTATCGGCCGCAACATCCTGCGCGCCCACTACGAAGGCGGCAAGAAGCACGACATCGAGATCGTCGCCATCAACGACCTGGGCGACCCGAAGACCAATGCCCACCTGACCCAGTACGACACCGCCCATGGCAAGTTCCCCGGCACCGTGACCGTCGATGGCGACTCCATCGTCGTCAATGGCGACCGCATCAAGGTGCTGGCCCAGCGCAATCCCGCCGAGCTGCCCTGGGGCGAGCTGGGTGTGGACGTGGTGCTGGAATGCACGGGCTTCTTCACCACCAAGGAAAAGGCCAGCGCCCACATCAAGGGCGGCGCCAAGAAGGTGATCATCTCCGCTCCGGGCGGCAAGGACGTGGACGCCACCGTCGTCTTCGGCGTGAACCACCAGGTGCTGAAGGCGTCCGACACCGTCATCTCCAACGCTTCCTGCACCACCAACTGCCTGGCACCGCTGGTGCAGCCGCTGCATGACAAGATCGGCCTGGAAACCGGCCTGATGACCACCATCCACGCCTACACCAACGACCAGGTGCTCACCGACGTGTATCACGAAGACCTGCGTCGCGCCCGTTCGGCCACCCAGTCCATGATCCCGACCAAGACCGGCGCTGCTGCCGCGGTCGGCCTGGTGCTGCCGGAACTGAACGGCAAGCTGGACGGTTTCGCCATCCGCGTGCCGACGATCAACGTGTCGCTGGTGGACCTGTCCTTCGTGGCCTCGCGCGACACCACCGTGGATGAAGTCAATGCCGTCCTGAAGGCCGCTGCCGAAGCCGGTCCGCTCAAGGGCATCCTGACCTACAACACCGAGCCGCTGGTGTCGGTGGACTTCAACCACAACCCGGCATCGTCCAACTTCGACGCTACCCTGACCAAGGTCTCCGGCCGCCTGGTGAAGGTGTCGTCCTGGTACGACAACGAGTGGGGCTTCTCCAACCGTATGCTGGACACCACCGTGGCACTGATGAACGCCAAGTAATTCCGCGCATCGTCGCTGAAAACCTCCCGCTCGCGGGAGGTTTTTTTTCGTCCGCACATCACCATTTCAATGTAATGAAGACAGCAATTCGCGCATAAAAAAGCCTCCCGGTCTTGCAACCGGGAGGCTCGTATTACTGCTCAGGCTAGCTTTTACAGGCTGACGCGCATGCCCAGGTAGTAGCGACGGCCAATCGGGTCGTAGGTGGACGCATCGGTTTCGGTACCGGTTACGTCGCCAGGCAGGCCGCTGATGATTGGTGGCGCCTTGATGTTGAAGGCGTTGTTGATGCCCAGGTACAGCTGCACCGTTTTCTTCACATCATAGGTGAACTGGAAGTCCTGGTAGGTACGCGAACCCACGCCCACAGTGCCGGGAGCGATGGACAGCGACTTCAGGAACTGGTCATCCAATGCCACCGGACCCAGGTAGGTGGTGGTGCCGCTCACGCCAAATGCGCCCCATTTGTAGGCCATATCCAGCACGGCCTTGTTTTTCGGTGCATTGGTGTTGTTGGCGGTGACTTCGCCGGCGTCTTCGTTCTTGTCGGCGTCAGGGGTCTGCTTGTTCCACAGGGTTTTCAGATAGGTGTAGGCCAGGTGGGCGCTCAGGCGGCCTGGACCAACTTTATCTGCCCACGATGCGGTCAAGTCCAGACCTTCGGTGCCGGAGCCGCCGCTGTTGGACACGGCGCTGTCGCTGAGGCGGATCGAACCGGCGCTCAGGTTGCCCTGGGCGATCGGACGGCGGGTGATGAACGCGCAGAAGACCTGGTTGTTGTGGTTGTAGCACTGATCCAGAGCGTACTGACGGTCGGTACCCACGATCGCGTCGGCGATGTTGATCTTGAAGTAGTCCGCGGTGAAGGTGAACTTGCTCAGAACAGGGATCGAACGTGGGGTGACCACGACACCGATGGTGCTGGAACGGCCTTTTTCAGCCTTCAGGTTCGGGTTGCCGCGGTCGTAGCCGCTGATACCCTGCTGGTCAGGCTGACCCAGGGTAAACACGCCGCCGTGAGCGGCCTGGTTGGCGGCCACGCCTGGAGCGTTGTGGCAGTTTACGCCCAGTGGGCTGCCGTCGGTGGCTTTGACGCCTTCGCAAGGGTCAACCAGACCGGTCGGGAAGTCCTGCTGCGGTGCCTGGTACAGTTCGCTGATGTTCGGCGCACGGGTCGACTGGGCACGGGTGCCGCGGAATTTCACGTCCTGGTTGAGGGCCCATTCGAAGCCGGCGTTCCAGCTGTTGGCATTGCCCACAGTGGAGTAGTCGCCTTTACGGAAGGTGCCCAGGAAGCTCAGTTCTTTGACGAAAGGCTTGTCTTTCAGCAGAGGAACGCGGCTTTCCACGAAGGCTTCTTTAACACGGAAGCTGCCGAAGGTTGGCGGCAGGGCGTTACCGGCGTTCAGGCCAGCCTGGGTCAGAGGATCCGGCACCGAGCTGGAATCTTCGTCGCGCCATTCGAAGCCGGCTGCCAGGCCGATCTTGCCTGCTTCCAGG
>JAFAMT010000312.1 GCA_019233085.1 Herbaspirillum sp. | reverse complement strand
CCCACTTGTTACCCCACTCCGTCGGGAACCCTCCGAAGGAGGGCTGGCTCTTGGGGGCCGTTTTCTTTGCTTACTTTCTTTGGCGGGCCAAAGAAAGTGAGCGGCTGCCGGGCCGCCCCCGGCGCTCCGCTGTGATCGGAGAAAGATAAGAATTAAGCTAGAGCGCACACAAGCATTCCGTGCAGACTACCCAAGAACCTTAAAAATAAAAAAGAAAAGTTTTACTCCCTCAACATCCCCAAAGCCAACCGCACCAATTCATCCTCAAACTGCCTGGTCCCCAGCAGAGGTGATTCTTCCAGGGATGCACTACGAATCACCCCCATCACCGCCCGCGTCAACACAAACATGCTCGCCGCAGAAGGCGCCCGAAATCCCGGCGCGTCCACCTGAGCCAACGCGACGGCCACATGTTCAGCCCCCTCCCGCATGGCCTGCATGATGTTCTCGTGATGATCCATACGCCAGGCCAGCCGTATCATGGAGCGCTTGAACATCCCTCCCGCTCCGAAGGCTTCGATAAGGAATCGGATCCGCTCACGGATGATGCGTTCAGGCGCCACCCCATCGGCCACGGCCTTCTGCATGGAAGCCTGCATCTCATCCATGACCCGTCGCCGCCCGCGATGGATCATGGCCAGCAGGATGGCTTCCTTGGTCGGGAAATACTGGTACAGCGTACCGATGGAAAACCCGGCCCGTTCGGCGATCCGGTTGGTCGTCAGCTGGCCCTCGCCATGTTCATCGACTAACTGAGCAGTGGCATCGAAAATGGTCTCGATGGTGCGCTGGGCGCGATCCTGCACCGGCTGCTTACGCATGGCCTGCGCGGCTTCCAGCGGTTTTTTCCTGTGCGAAAGAGCCATGGCGAAAAACTGAGTCCGAAACGAGTTGAGGGTGAGGCGACGAAACTGAATAATGCTCATATTCCGCCGATACTTCAATGCCTGTCAAATTCACCATGACCACCGCGCCACTCACCGATCTCCCCGTCCGCAAACTCTGCATCGACCTCGCCAGCGGATTTGGCCGTCACTGGCACGGCGGCGATGCCTATCGCAGCATGTATTTCAATGCGCTGTCGATGAGCTTTCCGGTGGGCGAGCAGTTCTTCATCGACTCGGTGCGCGCCGGCGTGGCGGTGCTGGAGGATACGCCGCAACACGCCGCCTTGCGTACGCTGTGCGTGCAGTTCATCGGGCAGGAGTCCACGCATCGCCACCTGCACGGGCTATACAACCGTCACCTGGAAGGACAGGGCTTGCGCAACCGCTGGCAGCACTGGGCGCAGCGGCGCGTCGAGCGTTGCCGCCGCATCGGCCTGTCGCCGCTGAACCAGCTTGCCGTCACGGCCGCCTATGAGCATTTCACCGCCGTGCTGGCCGATGCCACGCTGCGTTACCTATGGATGGATGGGGCCGAGGAAAAACTGCAGAGGATGTGGAACTGGCACGCCGCCGAGGAGATGGAGCACAAGAGCATCGCCTTCGATCTCTACCGCGTCCTGGGTGGCGGCAGCCTGCGACGCATCGCGTGGTATGCCTATGTGTTTGCGATCTTCGCCATCGAGAGCACCTGGCAGACACTGGACAACCTGCGTCGCGATCACAGCCTGTGGCGCTTGGCCACCTGGCGTTCAGCGTGGCGCTTCTGGTGTGGCGGGCAGGGCATGCTGCGCCGTTGCACCGGGCCGCTGCTGGCTTACCTGAAGCCGGGGTTCCATCCCGACGATGACGACAACCGCGCCCTCAGCGCGCAATGGCTGGCGCGCTACAGCGCTTACTGGACCCGCCTCAAGTAAGCCGCAAGGACGTCACCAACTGCGTGCACTCACACCATGCCCAGCATGGCTTCCAGGTCTTCGTCCTCGCCTTGCGGGGTCGACATGTCGAGCACGGCTTCGATGTGATGCAGGTGTTCCAGCATGGTGGCGACGGCATCTTCGGTGCGGCCTTCGGCGATGGCATCGATGATCTCGCCATGCTCGTCGTGGGTGCAGGCCGGCACCGTCGGTGAATCGTAGAGCACGATGATGAGACAGGTGAGCGAGGCCAGTTCGCGCATCATCTTGCTCATGACCGGGTTGTCCACCATGTCGGCGATGCGGATATGGAATTCGCCCGAGAGGCGGATGATGGCGCGCCGGTCATTGCTGGCGCGTGCGCGCGCTTCTTCTTCCACATGGGCGCGCAACTGGGCGATGTGCTCGGGCCGGGTGTTCTCGCACAGGTGCCGCAGCAGTGCCGGTTCCACCAGACGCCGGGCGGCGAAGATGTTGCGCGCTTCTTCCGGGGTCGGGCTGGCCACGAAGGCGCCGCGATTGGGGATGGTGGCAATCAGGCCCTCATGCGCCAGCCGCGCCAGTACCTCGCGCACGCGGGTGCGATTGACGCCGAAGATCCCCGCCAGCTTTTCTTCCACCAGCTTGGTGCCGGGCGTGAGCCGGTGCTCCATGATCGCGCCCAGGATGCGTTCGTAGATGGCATCGCCCGCCATGGGGCGCGTACTGAACACCTGGCCCGGCAGCGGGCTGCTCTCCGGATTGTCTTGCCGGGTCGCTTTCATCGCTTTCGTCGCTTTCTTGCGGGGGCTTGCTTCGGTGCTGGTGCTCATGTCGTCTCGGCGTTGGCGTGGCGCGCTGGTGGTCTCTGTGGCCGTCATGATAGCGGAAAATTGTGGCCAATGATTGTCACAAAAGTCTAATTTTCCCAATACAAAATTGGTGCATCCTGTGCGCACTTCGCTGGGGCGGTTTTCCACCGACCTTCACCTGAAGGAGCGTGTTTGGTGCGGGGTAGGGCGGATTTTCCCTGGGGCAAGCTGCCGCCAGACGAGCCGCAAGCCAGCATGGCAAAGACTTGCAGCAGGCTTTTTCATAACCCGGGACAGGGCTTGATGGTGCTGGCACAGCACTTGCATAAATGGTGGCAATAAATTTTTTGATTGTCACAATTTAGTGGCCTGCCATTCACCCCTGGGAGAAAACGATGCAAAAGACGATGCAAAAGCAAGTCCGCAAGTCCCCGTCCGGCCTGTTCTTCAAGGCTGCCGCGCTGGCTGCGCTGTTGGCCTGTGGCGGCCTGCTTGCCGGTTCTGCGGCGGCGCAGGGCAAGCCCAAGATCAAGCTGGCCTATGCCAAGTGCGCGCACTGCATGGCCATGTCGATGGTGCCGGCGCTGGCGCAGAACGTGGAGATCGAGGGTATCAATTTCACCGCCGGCAGCGATGCGTTGACGGCGCTGGTGTCCAAGAGCGTCGATATCGCCCAGGTCACTTACCTGGCCTATGTCAGCGGGCTGGACAAGGGCTTCGACCTGGTGGCGGTGTCGGGCCAGGTCAATGGCGGTTCCGAGATGCTGGTGGGCAAGGACAGCAAGCTGGCCTCGGACGACTGGGCCGGGTTGAAGAAGCTGATTGCCGACTACAAGGCCCAGGGCAAGCCCTTCCGCATCGCCGCCTCGCGCGGTAACGCACAGGACTTGCACATGCGCGGCGAACTGGCCGGCCATGGCATCGATCCGTCCAAGGACGTGCAGTTCGTCAACATCCCCAATCCTTCCGACCACGCAGCGGCGCTGTCGCGCGGCGAGGTGGAGCTGATCTGCTCGGTCGAGCCCTTTGCCTCACAGATCCGCATGACCGGCGTGGGCAAGCATTTCGCCTATCCGTATGACCAGGCGGCAGGGCGTCTGACCAACCTGATCGTGACGCGCTCGGATGTGATCAAGGAGCATCCGGCCGAGGTCAAGGAAACCGTGGCCGCCGTGGTCCGGCTGGTGGATGGCTTGCAGAAGGACAAGCAGGGCTGGATCAACAGCATCGTCAAGGGCACCGGCCTGGATCCCAAGATCGCCACCGAGGCGCTCAGCAATGCCTATCCCGACTATCGCATGTACCGCACCCAGACCAAGGCCATCGCCGTGATGATGAAGGACCTCAAGTACGTCTCCGGCGATGTCTCGTCGCTGGCCGAGAAGAACATGGACTACAGCTTCCTGATGAGCGTCACCGGCAAGCCCAAGGCCGAACTCGGTTATTGATCCGCACGTCCGCACATCCGCACCCCCACGAGGAAGGAATCATCATGAGTGGATTGAAGCACTCCCTGTCCGAGGCGAAGTGGCGCTTTGCCGTGCCGCTGCTGCTGGTCTTGTCCTGGGAGGCCTTCTCCCGTTCGGGGATGATCCCGGCCTCGCTGCTGCCGGCGCCGTCGCGGGTCTTCTCGACCTGGATGGACTGGATCTTCGGCATCAACGAGTCGGCCCAGGACAGCAGCGGCAAGTGGATCTATGACGCCATGGCCAGTTGCCTGCGCGTAACCGCCGGTTACCTGATCGCCGCTGTCTCGGGCATCGCCCTGGGCGTGGCCATCGGCTGGTGGCGCTGGGTCGAGCGCACCATCGAGCCCACCGTGCAGATGTTGCGGCCGGTGCCGCCGGTGTCGTGGATCCCGCTGGCCATCATCTGGTTTGGCATCGCCAACAAGCCGGCCATCTTCCTGGTGTTCCTGGGTGCTTTCTTCCCCATCCTGATGAACACCGTGCATGGCGTGAAGACGGCCGACCGCAACCTCCTGCGCGCAGCCGCCATGGCCGGGGCGCGCCAGGGGCAGTTGCTGCGCTTCGTGATCCTGCCGGCGGCCATGCCCAGCATCTTCGCGGGCTTGCGCATCGGTATCGGCAGCGCCTGGATGCTCACCGTCACGGCCGAGATGGTGGCGGTCAAGAGCGGGCTCGGGTATGCGCTGTGGGATTCGTATTACTTCCTGCGCTACGACCTGGTGATCGCGGCCATGATCAGCATCGGCTTGCTGGGCTTCCTGGCCGACTGGATCCTGAAGCAGATCATGAACTCCATGTTGCGCTGGCAGCATGTCTCCACCGTGCAGGGCAAGGGCTGAGCCTGCTCCCGTGCCACGCACCGACCAAGGAAAACACATCATGGCATTCATCGAATTGAACGACATCGTCAAGGTCTTCAAGGACCGCAAGCGCGGCACCGACATGCTGGCCATCGACCACTTCAGCCTGAAGCTGGAGAAGAAGGAATTCCTCTGCCTGCTGGGCCCTTCCGGCTGTGGCAAGTCCACGCTGCTGAACATGATCGCCGGCTTCGAGTTTCCTACCGCCGGCGAGGTCAAGGTGGCCGGGCGCGCCATCACCGGGCCTGGCGCCGATCGCGGCATGGTGTTCCAGCAGGCCAACCTGATGCCCTGGTTGCCGGTGTGGGACAACGTCGCCTTCTCGCTCAAGCTGCAGGGCAGGAGCGCCGCCGAGCGGCGCGCCGCGGCCCAGCCCTTCATCGAGACGGTCAAGCTCAAGGGTTTCGAGAACCATTATCCCAGCGAGCTCTCCGGCGGCATGGCGCAACGCGTGGGGATCGCCCGCGCGCTGTTGCAGAACCCCTCGGTGATCCTGATGGACGAACCCTTCGCCGCCCTCGACGCCCAGACCAAGATGGAAATGCAGGAAGAACTGGTGGCCCTGTGGCAGCGCTACGAGGGCACCATCGTCTTTGTCACCCATAGCGTGGACGAGGCGCTGATCCTGGCCACCAAGGTGGCGGTGATGACCCATCGCCCGGGGCGCATGCGCGAGCTGATCGACATCGACCTGCCGCGTCCGCGCGATACCACCACCCAGGAATTCAACCACGCCAAACGCCACATACTGGGCCTGATCCGCGAGGAAGCGGCGCTGGCCCATGCGGACGCCGCCTTGCTGGCGGCCTGAAAGGAAACACCATGACACAACGCACCCTGCTCGGCATGCTCACACCATCCTCCAACACCACGCTGGAGCCGGTCACCACCGCCATGCTGGCCGACATCCCCGAGGCCAGTGCGCACTTCGGACGTTTTCGCGTCACCGAGATCGCCTTGTCCAACCAGGCGCTGGCGCAGTTCGATGATAGCGAGATCCTGCGCGCCGCCGAGCTGCTGTCCCATGCCAAGGTCGGCAGCATCGGCTGGAACGGGACTTCCTCCGGCTGGCTGGGCTTCGAGGCTGATGAACGGCTGTGCGCCCGCATCACCGAGGCCACCGGTATCCCGGCCTGTACCTCGGTACTGGCCCTGAACGAGATCTTCGATCGCACCGGCGTGAAACGCTTCGGCCTGGTGACGCCCTATCTGGATGACGTGCAGGCCGCCATCATCGCCAACTATGCCGGCGCCGGCTACGAGTGCGTGGCCGAGCGCCACTTGCGCAAGCAGGACAATTTCTCCTTCTCCGAAGTGGGCGCCGAGGAACTGCGCGCCATGGTGCGCGAAGTGGCCCGCGACAAGCCGCAGGCCATCACCATCTTCTGCACCAACCTGCGCGGCGCGCCGCTGGTGGAAGAACTGGAGCGCGAGGTCGGCATCCCCATCTACGACACCATTTCCACAGTGGTGTGGAAGTCGTTGAAGCAGGCCGGCGCCGATCCCGCACGCATCCGCCACTGGGGCAGCCTGTTCCGCGACGTGGCGTGATGCCACGCCATATTGGCCACATCGAAAGGAAGATGGATGGATAGCTTTGACCTGGTGATCCGCAACGGTACGGTAGCGACCGCCTCGGACCTGATGCAATGTGACGTCGGCATCCGGGACGGCAAGGTCGCCATGCTGGGGCGCGATCTCCCGCGCGGTCGTGAAGAGATCGATGCCAGCGGCAAGCTGGTGCTGCCCGGTGGCGTCGATGCGCATTGCCATCTGGACCAGCCCATGGAAGAGGGCCTGAAGATGGCCGACGATTTCAGCAGCGGCACGCTCTCGGCGGCTTGCGGCGGCACCACCACGGTGATCCCGTTCGCGGCGCAGGCCAAGGGCGGCTCGCTGCGGGCGGCGGTGGAGGACTACCACCGTCGCGCCGAGGGCCGTGCCGTGATCGACTATGCCTTCCACATGATCGTCAGCGATCCCAGCGAGAAGGTCCTGAAGGAAGAACTGCCGCAGCTGGTGCGGGAGGGCTATACCTCCTTCAAGATCTACATGACCTATGACGATCTCAAACTCAACGATCGCCAGATCCTCGACCTGCTGGCCCTGGCGCGGCGCGAGGGCGCGCTGGTGATGGTGCATGCGGAAAACGCCGACTGCATCGGCTGGCTGACCGAGCAGCTGGAGGAGGCCGGCCTGACCGCCCCCAGGTACCACGCCCATTCACGCCCGATGCTGGTGGAGCGGGAGGCCACGCATCGTGCCATTGCGCTGTCGGAACTGGTGGATGTGCCCATCCTGATCGTGCATGTCTCGGGCAAGGAAGCCATCGAGCAAATCCGCTGGGCGCACGGCCATGGCTTGCGCATCCATGCCGAGACCTGCCCGCAATACCTGGTGCTGACCGCCGATCACCTGGACGATGGCTACCATGGCGCCAAGTGCGTCTGCAGTCCGCCGCCGCGCGACAAGGCCAACCAGCAGTACGTCTGGGATGGCCTGGCCAGTGGGCTGTTCACGGTGTTCTCGTCGGACCATGCACCGTTCCGCTACGAGGACCCGCAGGGCAAGAAGCCGGGCGGCAAGGAAGTGCCGTTCCGCTACATTCCCAACGGCACGCCGGGGCTGGAGACGCGCATGCCGATCCTGTTCTCGGAGGGGGTGGTCAAGGGGCGCATCGACCTGAACCGCTTCGTCGCCCTGACCGCGACCGACCCGGCCAAGATGTATGGCCTCTATCCGCGCAAGGGCACCATCGCCATCGGCAGCGATGCCGACATCGCCATCTGGGATCCGCACCGTCAGGTCACTGTCAGCAATGCGATGTTGCACCATGACGTCGATTACACCCCCTACGAGGGCATGCAGCTGACCGGCTGGCCGGTCATGACGATCTCGCGCGGCGAGGTGGTGTGGGACGATGGCAAGGCCACCAGCGCCTTCGGGCGGGGCCAGTTCCTGCCCTGTGGCTTGCCGGATCCGGCCCGTCCGAAGAAACAGATTCCCTGATGACAACGAAATATAAACAATTTATCGACTAATTATCGGTTACCCTTCAGCAGGACAGTTTGTCGGCCGTAATACAGATGGGGGGAGGGGACATCATGCATTGCCGGGCAGCAAATCGCGGCAGCGTGGTCGTGTCATCCCGCCATTTTTCCCATGACCACCTCCACCGCCCATGATGAACAATCTCTCGCTGAAGAAAAAACTCTGGCTTCCCCTGGTGTTTTCCTGGATGGCCTTGCTGTTCCTCTCGGTCTGGCATGCCTACCAGACCCGTGACCTGCAGATTGCCGAGCGCCAGCGCGGCCTGGAGGACGTCACCGAAATGGCCTATACCACCGTGGCCGGCTACGCCAAGCTGGAAGCCGAGGGCAAGCTCTCCCACGAGGAAGCGCAGAAGGGCGCCATC
Organism: Herbaspirillum sp.; assembly: GCA_019233085.1. GTDB lineage: Bacteria > Pseudomonadota > Gammaproteobacteria > Burkholderiales > Burkholderiaceae_D > Herbaspirillum. Next base: position 3,588 of record JAFAMT010000312.1, on the reverse strand, counting down.
GCCCGCGTGCGCGACCAGCGCTATACCGGTGATGGCTACGCCACGCTGGTGGGCGCGGACTCGACCATCGTGATGCATCCCATCAACAGCAAGCTCGATGGCCGCAACATGATCGATTTCAAGGACGCCAAGGGCAATGCGCTCTACAAGATGATCGCCGCCACCGGCGCTTCGGCCGCCGGCCAGGGTTACCTGGAATACTGGTGGCCGCGTCCGGGCAGCGACAAGCCCAGTCCCAAGATGGGCTTTGTCAAGCGCTTCAAGCCCTGGAACTGGGACCTGATCTGTAGCGTGTATTCGGACGACATCGAAGCCGATTTCCGTCGCACCCTGATCCAGGCTGTGGTGGTACTGGTGGTGTTGGGCGTGCTGCTGTCGGTGATTGCCGCGCTGGTGTCGCGCAATATCTTCCGCTCCATCGGTGGCGAACCCACCGAGGCTGCCGAGATGGCCCGCAAGATCGCTGCCGGTGACCTGACCGGCAGCATCCGTACCGCCGGTGGCGACAACCAGAGCCTGGTGGCGGCCGTGGCCTATACCCGCGACCGCCTGGTCGACACCGTGCATGGCATCCAGAACGCCACCGAGTCGATCAAGACCTCGGTCGATGAGATCGCCAACGGCAACATGGACCTCTCCAACCGCACCGAGCAGCAGGCCGGCTCGCTGGAGGAAACCGCCTCGGCCATGGAAGAGCTGACCTCCACCGTCAAGCAGAACGCCGCCAACGCCCAGCATGCCAACCAGCTCGCCGCCGGTGCCGCCAAGGTGGCCATCCAGGGGGGCGAGGTGGTGGGGCAGGTGGTCGATACGATGGCGTCCATCAATGCCTCCTCGCGCAAGATCGTCGACATCATCAGCGTCATCGATGGCATTGCCTTCCAGACCAATATCCTGGCCCTGAACGCGGCCGTGGAAGCGGCCCGCGCCGGTGAGCAGGGCCGTGGCTTTGCGGTCGTTGCTTCCGAGGTGCGCTCGCTGGCACAGCGCTCGGCCGCCGCTGCCAAGGAGATCAAGCAACTCATCGATGACTCCGTGGGCAAGGTCGATGCCGGTACCCAGCTGGTACAGCAGGCCGGCCAGACCATGCAGGAAGTGGTTTCCAGCATCCAGGGGGTGTCCACCGTGGTCAGCGAGATCGCCACGGCCAGCCACGAGCAAAGCTCGGGCATCGAGCAGGTTGGCGAGGCCATCGTCCAGATGGATGAGACCACCCAGCAGAATGCCGCCCTGGTAGAGCAGGCCGCCGCCGCCGCCCAGTCGCTGCAGGAGCAGGCCGACAAGCTGGTGCGCCTGGTGGGGGTCTTTACGCTGGATCGCAGCAGTCGCGCTGTTGCACCACACTAGAGCTTGATACCGTTTGCACCGGGAAGTGGCACATGCTGCGCCAAAATGGTTTGCACGAATAAATAATTTGAATAATTAACTTTTGCAGCAGGAAATGCTGCAAACCAGGTTTCCCGGTGTCAAATACGGCAGCACTATTTGCCGTCTCTTCTCTACCATGAAGGCCGTTTGGATGCGCTGCAACATGCATCGGACGGCCTTTTTTCATGGCCTCTTCCGCATCGCTGGCGCTCCGTTGTCTTCCCTGGAGTCGAGATGTCCACCGCCCCTGCCGCACCGCGTTCCCTTTCCCTTCCGCACAAGCCGATGAGCCGCCTGTTCCTGGTGTGCGTGGTGTTGGCCATCTGCATCTGGGGCGGCAATTGGCCGGTGATGAAGTTCGGCAGCCAGTTCATTCCCCCGCTGTGGTTCGCGGCCAGCCGCTTCCTGTCGGCGGCGATCCTGAGCTTCATCATCGCCGCCGTGCTGGGCAAGCTGCGCCTGCCCACGCGCCAGGAGTGGCCGGTGGTGGCAGGCGTGGGCGTGCTGCAGATGGGCCTGTTCACGGCCCTGGTGACCGGCGCCCTGCATTTCGTCATGCCGGGACGGGCTTCGCTGATCGCCTATGCCACCTCGATCTGGGTGGTGCCGGGTGCGGCCCTGGTGTTGAAGCACAAGATGAGCAGCCAGCAATCGGCGGCGACCGTCTGCAGCTATGCGGGCATTGCCGTGATCGTGCTGCCGGCGCTGCTGCATGCCGACCTGCACAGCATGATCGGCTACCTGATGCTGGGCGCGGCCTCGCTGTCGTGGGCCATGAACATCCTGCAGATCAAGCTCACCCCGGGCGTGAAGCTGGACTTCGACCTCCTGCCCTGGCAGACCCTGGTGGCGGCCGTGCCGCTGTGCGTGCTGGCCTTGGCCGTCGATGGCGCGCCGGTGTTCCTGCACAATCCGCATGCCTGGGGCGTGATCGCCTATACCGGCCCGCTGGCCACGGCCCTGACCTTCCTGATCGTCTTGCAGATGACCCAGCGGCTCTCGCCGGTGACCGTGTCGGTGTGCATGCTGGGTGTGCCGGTGGTGGGCCTGACGCTGTCGTCGCTGGTCTTCGGCGAGCAGCTCTCGCCGGACCTGCTGCTGGGCATGGGCTTGCTGTGCCTGGGCCTGATGTTGCCGGCGCTGCCCGCGCTGGGCATGCGCCGCCTGGTGGCCAAGGGCTGATTGCGCTTAGGGTTGCGCTTACCTTAGCGGTCAGTCAGGTAGCGGGCGATGCGTTCGCCCAGCAACTCGCGCAAGGCCCGCACCGTCGGTGACAGGCTCATGCGGTGGGTGCAGACCAGGTTCAGTGGCGAGGGCTCGCCGTCATAGTCGGGCAGCAGCGCTTCCAGCCTGCCATTGCGCAGGTCGGCCAGCACATCCAGGCGCGACTTGTAGGCAATGCCGCGTCCATCCACGGCCCAGCGGTGCACCATCTCGCCATCGTCGCAGACGCGGTCGCCGCTGACCTCTACCTGCAGCGGTGCGCCATCCTTGAAGAATCCCCATTGTGAATGCAGCATGTCCGACAGCAGGTAGCGCAGACAATTGTGCTGGCGCAGGTCGGCCGGCGTGCGCGGGCGACCGTGGCGCGCCAGGTAGTCGGGCGAGGCGCACAGCACGCGGCGATTGTCGGGTGCCAGCGGCAGCGCCACCAGGCTGGAATCCTCGGGAGGACTGTAGCGGATGGCCACTTCCACCGGCTGGCGGAACATGTCGGCCACGCGATCGCTGATGCGTACCTGCAGGCTCACCGCCGGATGCTGGGCCTGGAATTCGTCCAGCCATTGGCACATCAGGTTGCGGCCGAAATCCGAGGGCACCGACAGCGACAGGTTGCCACCGACCACGCGGCGGCCATGGGCGACGGCATCGCGTCCGGCATTGACTTCGGCCAGGGCGTTGCGGGCGTATTGCAGGTAGCGCTCGCCATCGGGTGTCAGGCGCAGGCTGCGGGTGGAGCGGGCCAGCAGGCGCGCACCCAGTTCGCCTTCCAGGCGTTTCATGGCGGCGCTGGCCACGGCCGGGGTGACGTCGTGCTGGCGGGCGGCCGCCGAGAGGCTGCCGTTGTCGGCGGCGCAGACGAAGATGGCAAGGTCTTCCAGTCGGATCATGGTGGTCGGGAAAATCGGGCAGGGACCTTATTTTACTTTCAAAAATATTTTGAAAATGTTTCTGTCGCCTTCCGCTTTTTTGAAACCGGAGGATGGCCGATCATGCCAG
>JAFAMT010000063.1 GCA_019233085.1 Herbaspirillum sp. | reverse complement strand
TACAGGCCCTGGGCCTTGAAGTAGGCTTCGAAGGCATCGATCTCGGCCTTGGTGCGGCCGGTGCCCTTGAAGTAGTCGATGGTGGCGTCGTCAACCGGGAAGAAGCCCATGGTGGCGCCGTATTCCGGGGCCATGTTGGCGATGGTGGCGCGGTCGGTCAGCGACAGCGACTCGGTGCCTTCACCGAAGAATTCGACGAACTTGCCCACGACCTTGGTCTGGCGCAGCAGTTCGGTGATGGTCAGCACCAGGTCGGTGGCGGTGACGCCTTCGCGCAGGGCGCCAGTCAGGTTCACGCCGACCACGTCCGGGGTCAGGAAGTAGACCGGCTGGCCCAGCATGCCGGCTTCGGCTTCGATGCCGCCCACGCCCCAGCCGACCACGCCGATGCCGTTGATCATGGTGGTGTGGGAGTCGGTGCCGACCAGGGTGTCAGGGTAGTAGACGCCGGTCTTGTTGTGCACGCCGCGTGCCAGGTACTCCAGGTTGACCTGGTGGACGATGCCGAAGCCCGGGGGGACCACGCCGAAGGTGTCGAAGGCTTGCATGCCCCACTTCATGAACTGGTAGCGCTCGTTGTTGCGCGAGAATTCCAGCTTCATGTTCAGGTCCAGCGCCTTCTTCTCGCGGAAGTGGTCGATCTGCACCGAGTGGTCCACCACCAGGTCCACCGGGACCAGCGGTTCGATGTTCTTGGGGTTCTTGCCCAGCTTGCTGGCGACGTTGCGCATGGCAGCCAGGTCGGCCAGGAGCGGCACGCCGGTGAAGTCCTGCAGCACCACGCGGGCGACCACGAAGGGGATCTCATCCACGCGGGCAGCCTTGGCGCCCCAGTTGGCCAGTTGCTTGACGTGTTCTTCGGTGACCTTCTGGCCATCGCAGTTGCGCAGCACCGATTCCAGCACGATACGGATGGACACCGGCAGGCGGGAGATATTCACGCCCAGCGATTTTTGCAGGGCGGGCAGGGAGTAGAACTTGCCCTTCTTGGAACCGGAAATCTTGAATTCCTTTAGGGTGTTCAATGTGTTGCGAGACATGGCCTCTTCTCCTTAAATTGGCAATTTAGTGGTGTTAGCTAGTCGAATCCGGTTTGCGCTGCAATCGTGAACTGCGGGGTGCTGCCTGATTCTGTCTTGCGTTCTGCACCGGGAATGCGATGATCCCGGATCAGTTCTGCTGTGCCGCGGCAACTGTTGGCGCACCCGCTGTCGCGGCGGCCTTCAGTTGATCGGCGTTCTTGCATTCGTTGGCCAGCTGCTGGCCCTTCTTGGAGTCCAGCAACAGGCCCTTGGCCGGGATACCGATCCAGACCAGGCCCATCTTGTGGTTCTCGAAGCGGTTGGCACCGGTGGTGGTGTCCACGCGGGTGAGGCGGTGGATGCGCTTGTTCCAGCGGATGGCGATGTGCTTGTCATCGGCCTCGTTCTTCCAGATGGTCAGCTTGTTGCCCAGTTCGCACTGGTAGTCGGCCGAGAGCGTGCCGCCCAGTTCGGGTTCGCTGTCATCATCCTCGGCTTCCGAGGAGAAGGGCATCTTGGCGGCCGGCGCGGCGGCCGCTGCAGCGGCGGCTGCCTTGGCCGGCGCCTTCTTGGTCAGCTTCTTCTTGGCGGCCGGCTTGGTGTCGGTGCTGCTCTGCGCCTGGGCGAAGCCGGCGGTGGCGAAGAGGGCGCCCAGCAGGGCGATCAGGGTCAAGTGCTTTTTCATGGCGATATCGGGTCGGTCTTTACGGCTGGGTTGAGAGGGAGGCGCCTGCAACGAACCAATCGGCTGCCGGCGGTGGCAGATCCACACCGGTGGCATGCGCGCGTTGCAGGATACTCCAGTAATAGCGATAGCTTGCACGATCGTGTAGGTTGCCCAGGTGCTGGATCGGGCCCCATTGCACCGACTGCGCCTTGAGCAAGATCTGTGCCGCCAGCCCGGCTTCCTCGGTGGAGGGGGACATGGCCTGCACGATCGGACGGATCTGGTCCGGGTGGATGCTCCACATCCGGGTATAGCCAAATTCCTGTGCCGCGCGGCCTGCATCGTCGGCCACGGCGGCGGGATTCTTGATGTCGGTGGTCACGTTATGCGACGGCACCTTGCCGTGCGCGTGGCAGGCGGCGGCAATCTCCAGCTTGGCGCGGCGCACCAGCGGGTGGTCGAACTGTCCGGGGGAGCGCATGGCGCTGCCGGGAATGGCTCCGTAGTGCGCGGAGACGAAATCCATGACCCCGAACGAGAGCGACTGCACCTGCGGCAGGGCGGCGATCTTCCAGACATCGGCCAGGGCGCCGTGGGCCTCGATGAGCACATGCACCGGCAAGTCGGTGCGGCCGGCGGCCTGGCTGGCGCGGCTGATCGATTCCAGTGCACGCTGCACATCGGCCAGGCCTTCGGGCTTGGGCAGCATCAGGAAGGCCAGCTTACCGGCGGCGCCGCCGCAGATGAGGGCGACGTCCTGTTCGAAATAAGGGCTGCCGACGTCATGCACGCGCGCACCGATGCGGCGGTGGACATTGTCGGGGCTGGCGATCAGCGCTGCGACCAGTTCGGCGTGCGCGGCTTCATTGCCGGCGGCGGCGCCGTCTTCACAGTCGAAGGTGATGTCGAACAGTGCACCGAGCTCCTGTTGCAGGGCCATCGACTTGCGCATCAGCTTTTCCGAGCCGGCGTAGTGATCGCACACCGGAAGCGAAACCGGTTGCTGGGCGCCTGGGAACAAGACCTGGGAGGGATGCATTGCTGCTGAGTGTGATCGGTGAAAGTTTGTGGTTACGGTCAATGTGCTACGGATACAGCGCGGCGGCAGTCAACTGCCACCGCGCCGCGGGTCGATTAGCCGACCAGGTGCTTGACGCCTTCGCGCTCTTCCAGCAATTCCTTGAGCGTGATGTTGATGCGCTCTTGCGAGAACTCATCGATCTCCAGGCCCTGGACGATCTTGTACTCACCGTTTTCGGTGGTCACCGGGAAGCCGAAGATGGTGCCTTCGGGGATACCGTAGGAGCCATCCGAGGGGATGCCCATGGTGGTCCACTTGCCGTTGGTGCCCAGCACCCAGTCACGCACGTGGTCGATGGCTGCGTTGGCTGCCGACGCTGCCGAGGACAGGCCACGGGCTTCGATGATGGCCGCGCCGCGCTTGCCGACGGTGGGCAGGAACACGTTCTTGTTCCATTCCTGGTCGTTGATTGCGTCCTTGACGGAGGCGCCATCGGCGGTAGCGAAACGGTAGTCGGCGTACATGGTCGGCGAGTGGTTGCCCCACACGCACAGCTTTTCGATGGCCGAGACCGGCTTGCCGATCTTGGCAGCCACTTGCGACAGGGCACGGTTGTGGTCCAGGCGCAGCATGGCGGTGAAGTTCTTGGCCGGCAGGTTGGGGGCCGACTTCATGGCGATGTAGGCGTTGGTGTTGGCCGGGTTGCCGACCACCAGGACCTTCACGTCACGCGAAGCGACGGCGTCCAGCGCCTTGCCCTGCACAGTGAAGATCTGGGCGTTGGCTTCCAGCAGGTCCTTGCGTTCCATGCCGGGGCCACGGGGACGGGCGCCGACCAGCAGGGCGATGTCGGCATCCTTGAAGGCGGTCAGCGGATCGCTGTGGGCGGTCACGCCAGCCAGCAGGGGGAAGGCGCAGTCATCGATTTCCATGATGACGCCCTTCAATGCCTTCTGTGCCTTTTCATCGGGGATTTCCAGCAGTTGCAGGATGACCGGCTGGTCTTTGCCGAGCAGGTCGCCATTGGCGATGCGGAAGAGCAGGGAGTAACCGATCTGACCGGCGGCGCCGGTGACGGCAACACGCTTGGGGGCTTTAGCCATGTGAATCTCCAAAAGAGGTGATGAAAAAAAGCATTCCGACTGCATCGAAGCGCACGTTGCGGTCACGTCGCGGCGGGCGCGGCAGGGCCGTCTGCGGTTGCTTCTGGTTTGCGCAAGATTTTTGCGCGACTTCCTCGAATTCTTGTTAGGCCGCCATGATACCGTCGAAAGCGCAGTGCGTCATTGCTTTCGCCCGGGCGTCTGTGGGCAAATCAAAAACCTGTCAAACTTGTGCGCAGGTGACATGAAAAAACCGGGTTTGAAGCGTCTTGATGATATCGATTCTCGTTATCGTCTGTCGCTCGGAAATTCGCTTGCCGCCTGCGTTGGGGGTCTTCAGCTTGCTCGCGAGTGTAGGCCTGCCAAAGACTGCTGTCAATCAATATCTTATGTCTTATATAAGACATATTATTGCCTAGTTTTTGCTGGACGGACCTGGGGTTTTTGTGTTGAAATTCGGGGTTATGAGCTCGATCCTGCCTAATTCGAACAACGCTGACGCGCAAGCCGCGGGGGCGGGTGTTGCCAGTCCGGCGCCCACTTTCAGTCCGTTGTACCAGCAGATCAAGGCGCTCATCATGCAGCGCCTCGAAGCCGGTGAGTGGAAGCCCGGCGAACTCATTCCCAGCGAGGTCGAGCTGGGCGGCCGTTTCAAGGTCAGCCAGGGTACGGTGCGCAAGGCCATCGACGAGCTGGCGGCCGAGAACCTGGTGGTGCGCCGCCAGGGCAAGGGCACTTTCGTTGCCACCCATCACGAGACGCAGGCGCAGTTCCGCTTCCTGCGGTTGATGGCCGACAGCGACGAGCCGCAGCGTCCCGAGAACAAGATCGTCGAAGTCAAGCGCGTGCGCGCATCCGCCGAAGTGGCGCGTCAGCTGGACATGAAGTCCGGCGACTCCGTCATTTTCATCCGGCGGGTAAAATCATTCAATGGCACTCCCATCATCCTTGAAGACATCTGGCTGCCCGGCGCCATCTTCAAGGGGCTGACGGCCGAGCGCCTGGTGGAATACCGCGGGCCGCTGTACGGCCTGTTCGAGTCGGAATTCGGCACGCGCATGATCCGTGCCGAAGAGCGCATCCGCGCCGTCGGGGCGGATCCGGATGCGGCAGAGTTTCTGGGCGTGTTGCCCCAAACGCCGTTGCTCAGCGTGGAGCGCGCTTCATTCACCTACGGCGACAAGCCGGTGGAAATGCGGCGCGGGCTGTACCTGACGACGAATCATCATTATCAGAGCGAGTTGAGCTGAGGGTCCTGCCGGAGTGTTGCATGGGCTACGGTCCTGCACCGGGGTGGGCCGCTGTCAAGCCATATTGGCATGCTGCGAAGCGCAATAATTGTTGATGGTGATTTAGAAAATCGGCGAAAATTGCAGGATTGTTTTAATCTGAGGAGAACCTTGTATGTCTGAAGCCGCTAAACCACCACGGCCGCAATTCCGTAACATACACCTAACCCAAATTGCTGGCTATCGCATGCCCCTGGCCGCCCTGGTCTCGATCATGCACCGCATCAGTGGTCTGTTCCTGTTCCTGATGCTGCCCTTCGTCCTGTTCCTGCTGGACAGCAGCCTCCTGTCGGAAGGCACCTTCGACTACCTCAAGGGCTTCACCTCGGGCTGGTTCGTCAAGCTGGTCATCCTGGCCCTGTCCTGGGCATACCTGCATCACTTCTGTGCCGGCATCCGCCACCTGATCATGGATAACCACATCGGTCTGGACAAGGATAGCGCGCGCAAGTCCTCGGCAACTGTCCTGGTGGTCAGCATCGCGCTGATGATCCTGGTTGCATTGAAACTGTTCGGAGCATTCTAAAAATGGCTGATAACAATATCGGACCCAAGCGCCTGGTCGTCGGCGCCCACTACGGCCTGCGTGACTGGCTGGCACAGCGCGCCACCGCCGTGGTCATGGCGGCCTATACCGTCATCCTGCTGGTGTGCTTCTTCACTTCGACCAACTTCAGCTACCAGGGCTGGGCGGCGCTGTTCTCGCATCAATGGTTCAAGGTTGCCACCTTCGCGGTGTTCATGTCGCTGTTCTTCCACGCCTGGATCGGCGTGCGTGACGCGCTCATGGACTACGTCAAGCCGGTTGGCGTGCGCCTGGTCCTGCAAGTTGCCACCATCCTGTGGCTGATCGGTTGCGCTGGCTATGCTGCGCAGATTCTCTGGAGAAACTAATCGTGGCTGCAATCAAATCCGCCATCACTACCCGCCGCTTTGACGCGGTCATCGTCGGCGCCGGTGGCTCCGGCATGCGCGCCTCGCTGCAACTGGCCGAAGCCGGCCTGAACGTCGCTGTCCTGTCCAAGGTCTTCCCGACCCGCTCGCACACCGTGGCTGCCCAGGGCGGCATCGGCGCTTCGCTGGGCAACATGTCCGAAGACAACTGGTACTGGCACATGTTCGACACCGTCAAGGGTTCGGACTACCTGGGTGACCAGGACGCCATCGAATTCATGTGCCGCGAAGCACCGAAGGCCGTCTACGAGCTGGAACACTTCGGCATGCCCTTCGACCGCAACCCGGACGGCACCATCTACCAGCGTCCGTTCGGCGGCCACACCGCCAACCTCGGTGAAAAGCCGGTGCAGCGCGCCTGTGCCGCAGCCGACCGTACCGGTCACGCACTGCTGCACACCCTGTACCAGCGTAACGTGCGCGCCAAGACCCACTTCTTCGTCGAGTGGATGGCGCTGGACGTGATCCGCAACGAAGAGGGCGACGTCCTCGGCGTGATCGCACTGGAAATGGAAACCGGCGAAATCATGATGCTGCACGCCAAGACCACCCTGTTCGCCACCGGCGGTGCAGGTCGTATCTGGGCCGCATCGACCAACGCCTTCATCAACACCGGCGACGGCATGGGCATGGCCGCACGTGCCGGCCTGCCGCTGCAGGACATGGAATTCTGGCAGTTCCACCCGACCGGCGTGGCCGGCGCGGGCGTGCTGATCACCGAGGGTGTGCGCGGTGAGGGCGGCATCCTGATCAACAGCAACGGCGAACGCTTCATGGAGCGCTATGCGCCGACCCTGAAGGACCTGGCACCGCGTGACTTCGTCTCGCGTTCGATGGACCAGGAAATCAAGGAAGGTCGTGGCGTCGGTCCCCACAAGGATCACGTGCTGCTGGATCTGCGTCACATCGGCGCCGATACCATCAAGAAGCGTCTGCCCTCGATCCTGGAAATCGCCCACAAGTTCGCCAACGTCGATGCGACCAAGGAACCGATTCCCGTCGTGCCGACCATCCACTACCAGATGGGTGGCATTCCCACCAACATCTACGGCCAGGTGGTCGCGCCCAAGGGCGGTTCGATGAAGGAAGTGGTGCAGGGCATGTACGCCATCGGCGAATGCGCCTGCGTGTCGGTGCACGGCGCCAACCGCCTGGGTACCAACTCGCTGCTGGACCTGGTGGTCTTCGGCCGCGCCGCCGGCAACCACATCGTCGGCAGCCGCCTGCAGGACCAGAGCCACAAGCCCATCCCGGCCGGCGCCCTGGACCGTTCGCTGGAACGCATCGCCCACCTGGAAAGCAGCACCGGTTCCGAGCGTGTGCAGGATGTGGCCAACGACATCCGTGCCACCATGCAAAAGTACTGCGGCGTGTTCCGTACCGACGCCCTGCTGCAGGAAGGCTATACCAAGATCATGGAGCTGGACGAGCGCCGCAAGCACGTCTCCTTCAAGGACAAGTCCAAGGTCTTCAACACCGCCCGCGTGGAAGCGCTGGAACTGGACAACCTGATCGAAACCGCCAAGGCCACCATCACCTCGGCTGCTGCCCGCAAGGAATCGCGCGGCGCCCACGCGCACAGCGACTACGAGCAGCGCGACGACGTGAACTGGCTCAAGCACACGCTGTGGTTCTCCGAGGGGAATCGTCTCGACTACAAGCCGGTCAACATGCAGCCGCTGACCGTCGAGACCTTCAAACCTAAAGCACGTACTTTCTAAGAGGTCGCAACATGACTCGCACCCTGAAATTCAAGATCTATCGTTACGATCCGGACAAGGACGACAAGCCGTACATGCAAGACCTGACGGTGGAACTCAAGCCCACCGACAAGATGCTGCTGGACGCCCTGCAACGCATCAAGTCCGACGTCGACGATTCCCTGGCGCTGCGTCGCTCCTGCCGCGAAGGCGTGTGCGGCTCCGACGCCATGAACATCAACGGCAAGAACGGTCTGGCCTGCATCACCAACCTGAACGAACTGACCGAACCCATCGTTCTCAAGCCGCTGCCAGGCCTGCCGGTGATCCGCGACCTGATCGTGGACATGACCAACTTCTTCAAGCAGTACGATTCGATCAAGCCTTACCTGATCAACGACAGCATCCCGCCCGAAAAGGAGCGCCTGCAGTCGCCCGAGCAGCGTGAAGAGCTGGACGGCGTCTACGAGTGCATCCTGTGCGCCTGCTGCTCGACCTCCTGCCCGTCGTTCTGGTGGAACCCGGACAAGTTCGTCGGCCCGGCCGGCCTGCTGCAAGCCTACCGCTTCATCGCCGACAGCCGCGACGAAGCCACCGGCGCGCGTCTGGACAACCTGGAAGATCCGTACCGCCTGTTCCGTTGCCGTTCGATCATGAACTGCGTCGATGTCTGCCCCAAGGGTCTGAACCCCAACAAGGCCATCGGCAAGATCAAGGAACTGATGGTCCGCCGTTCGGTATAAGCTTTAACAGCTTAGTTGCCAGCCTGGCCCGCCCTCCGGCGGGCCCAAGCGGGAAGCAGGGCAGCAAGGCTTCCCGCGGCCGGCCCGGTCAGATCGGGTCCGGTTGCAAGTGAAATGAAGAGATAGATGAAATGAGCGAGTTCACGACTGAACGTCACCAGGATGATCCGGCCAAACGCGCGCGACTGCGCTGGCGTGCCCGCCGCGGGTTGCTGGAGAACGATCTGATCTTGACGCGCTATCTCGATGCCAATGAGGCCGGGATGAGCGACGACGAGGTCGATGCCTTCTCGCGCCTGATGGACCTGACCGACAACGACCTGATGGACTTGCTGCTGGCTCGCAAGGAGCCGGAGGCGGCGGTTGACCTGCCCCAAGTGCATGCGTTGCTGAAGAAACTGCGTACTGCCTGATTTTTGCGCCTGGCCACAAGCCAGACGGATTCTGCTCGATCGCGGCCTGTTTTTCTCGCCACCCGACGTCGATGATCCATGTCGTCGCCTGGCGCGCGGTCGCGGCTTTTGATTAACGGTTTCACCCTCCCCGCAAAAGGAAAAGCTATGTCCAATACCGATATCAAAGCTACCCTGTCGTTCTCCGACGGGTCTCCGTCCGTAGATTTTCCTATCTACAAGGGCAGCATCGGTCCTGATGTGATCGATATCCGCAAGCTCTACGGCGCCACCGGCAAGTTCACCTACGACCCGGGCTTCATGTCGACCGCATCCTGCAACTCCTCCATCACCTACATCGATGGCGACAAGGGCGAGCTGCTGTACCGCGGCTACCCGATCGAGCAGCTGGCGGTGAATTGCGACTTCCTGGAATCCTGCTACCTGCTGTTGCACGGCGAGCTGCCCAACGCCACCCAGAAGAAGGAATTCGTCACCACCGTGACCCAGCACACCATGGTGCATGAGCAGATGAACTTCTTCTTCCGTGGCTTCCGCCGTGACGCACACCCGATGGCGGTGCTGACCGGTTCGGTGGGCGCGCTGTCGGCCTTCTACCACGATTCGCTGGACATCTCCAACCCCAACCACCGCGAAGTCTCGGCCATCCGCATGATCGCCAAGCTGCCGACCCTGGTGGCCATGGCCTACAAGTACAGCATCGGCCAGCCGTTCGTGTACCCGCGCAACGACCTGTCCTACACCGCCAACTTCATGCGCATGATGTTCGCCAACCCGTGCGAAGAGTACAAGGTCAATGAAGTGCTGGTGCGCGCGCTGGACCGCATCCTGATCCTGCACGCCGACCACGAGCAGAACGCCTCGACCTCGACGGTGCGCCTGGCCGGTTCCTCCGGTGCCAACCCGTTCGCATGTATCGCCGCCGGTATCGCCTGCCTGTGGGGTCCTGCCCACGGTGGTGCCAACGAAGCGGCACTGAACATGCTTGAAGAGATCGGCTCGGTCGACAAGATCCCCGAATTCATCAAGCAGGTGAAGGACAAGAACTCCGGCGTGAAGCTGATGGGCTTCGGTCACCGCGTCTACAAGAACTACGACCCGCGTGCCAAGCTGATGCGCGAAACCTGCTACGAAGTCCTGAACGAACTGGGCCTGCACGACGACCCGCTGTTCAAGCTGGCCATGGAGCTGGAAAAGATCGCCCTGGAAGACGACTACTTCGTCTCCCGCAAGCTGTACCCGAACGTCGACTTCTACTCGGGCATCGTGCAGCGCGCCCTGGGTATCCCGACCTCGATGTTCACCTGCATCTTCGCCATGGCCCGTACCATCGGCTGGATCGCCCAGTGGAACGAAATGATCTCGGATCCGGAACAGAAGATCGGCCGTCCCCGCCAGCTGTTCGTGGGCTCGCCGCGTCGCGACGTTCCGCCCATCGACAAGCGTTGATGGTCTCGGCCGCTTGCCCGTCCAAGTTGTCGGACGGGAAAGGGTCGGCGAGTTGCAGGGGCTGTTCTTCCCGCCTTCCGGGATTCTCCGGGAGAGGGTTGAACGGCGCTGTGACAAGGCTTTGCGGGCAGGCGTTGGCAGTTGGAAACGCCCGTCGCATCTGGTTTCAAATAAAAAAGCGAATCCCTAAGGATTCGCTTTTTTATTTGATATTCGGATATATAATTCCGGAGCGCTGACTGGATGACGTACAGAAGTTCAGGTAGACAAGGTCCTTCCCCACAACTTGATGCAATCCGCTAACCGGTCAGGCCGTGTCGCGGAAGGTGTAGAAACCCGCTAATCTCGCGAAACGCGAAGAAAGGTGAGCAAATGACAAAGCTCTACGAGCAATACAACATCAACTCCTACCTCTTCGGTGGGAACGCTCCGTACATCGAGGAATTGTACGAAGCCTACCTGAACAATCCCGGCTCTGTCCCCGAAAACTGGCGTGCGTATTTCGACGCAGTGCAACACGTTCCTGCCACCGATGGCTCGAACCGCCCGGACGTCGCCCACGCACCGGTGATCGCATCCTTCGCCGAGCGTGCCAAGCAAGGCCCGATCCGCACCGTCAACGCCTCCGCCGATTCCGACATGGGCCGCAAGCGCGTCGCGGTCACCCAGCTGATCGCCGGCTATCGTGACCTCGGTTCCCGCTTCGCCAACCTGGATCCGCTGCAACGCCAGGAACGCCCCAACATCCCCGAACTCGATCCCTCCTTCTACGGCTTCACCGATGCCGACCTGGATATCGTCTTCAACATCAACAACACCTACTTCGGCCCGGAAACCGCCTCGTTGCGCGACCTGCTGCAGATGCTGCGCGACACCTACACGCGCTCCATCGGCGCCGAGTTCACCTACATCTCGGACATGGCCGAAGTGCGCTGGCTGGAAGAGCGCCTGGAGCCGACCCGTGCCGTGCCCAGCTTCTCGGCCGAGAAGAAGAAGCACATCCTGGAGCGCCTGACCGCGGCCGAAGGCCTGGAACGCTACCTCCATACCAAGTACGTCGGCCAGAAGCGCTTCTCGCTGGAAGGCGGCGAATCCTTCATCGCCTCCCTGGATGAAACCATCCAGCGCGCCGGCGAAAAGGGCGTGCAGGAAATCGTCATCGGCATGGCCCACCGTGGCCGCCTGAACGTGTTGGTCAACATCCTGGGCAAGACCCCGCAGGAACTGTTCTCCGAGTTCGAAGGCCGTCACGCCGACGACCTGCCGGCCGGTGACGTCAAGTACCACCAGGGCTTCTCCTCGGACGTATCCACCCCTGGCGGCCCGGTCCACCTGTCGCTGGCCTTCAACCCCTCGCACCTGGAAATCGTCAACCCGGTGGTCGAAGGTTCGGTCAAGGCCCGTATGGATCGCCGCGGCGACAAGGATGGTTCGCAAGTGCTGCCGATCCTGGTGCACGGCGATGCCGCCTTCGCCGGCCAAGGCGTGGTGATGGAAACCCTGAACCTGGCCCAGACCCGTGGCTACGGCACCGGCGGTACCGTCCACATCGTCATCAACAACCAGATCGGCTTCACCACCTCCGACCCGCGCGACTCCCGTTCGACCCTGTACTGCTCGGACGTGGTCAAGATGATCGAAGCCCCGGTGCTGCACGTCAACGGCGATGATCCGGAAGCCGTCGTGTTCGCCACCCAGATCGCTGTCGACTACCGCATGAAGTTCAAGAAGGACATCGTGGTCGACATCATCTGCTTCCGCAAGCTGGGCCACAACGAGCAAGATACGCCTGCTCTGACCCAGCCGCTGATGTACAAGAAGATCGCCCAGCACCCCGGCACCCGCAAGCTGTACGCGGACAAGCTGTCGGCCCAGAAGACCATCGCCGCCGACGGTGGCGAAGAGCTGGTCAAGGCCTACCGCGCCGCCATGGACGCCGGCAAGCACGCCATCGATCCGGTGCTGACCAACTTCAAGAGCAAGTACGCCGTCGACTGGCTGCCGTTCCTGAACCGCAAGTGGACCGACGCCGCCGAAACCGCCGTGCCGATGGCTGAACTGAAGCGCCTGGCCACCAAGATCACCACCGTGCCCGAAGGCTTCAAGGTGCACTCGCTGGTCGAGAAGGTCTTGAACGACCGCGCCGCCATGGGCCGTGGCGAGATCAACCTGGACTGGGGCATGGGTGAACACCTGGCCTACGCCAGCCTGGTCTCCTCCGGCTACGCCGTGCGCCTGACCGGTCAGGATGCTGGCCGCGGTACCTTCACCCACCGCCACGCCGTGCTGCACGACCAGAACCGCGAGCGTTGGGATGCCGGTACCTTCATCCCGCTGCAGAACGTGGCAGAAAACCAGTCCACCTTCACGGTGATCGACTCGGTGCTGTCCGAAGAAGCGGTGCTGGGCTTCGAATACGGCTACTCGACCGCCGAGCCGAACACCCTGACCATCTGGGAAGCCCAGTTCGGCGACTTCGCCAACGGTGCCCAGGTCGTCATGGACCAGTTCATCAGCTCCGGTGAAGTCAAGTGGGGTCGTGCCTCGGGCCTGGTGCAGATGCTGCCGCACGGCTACGAAGGCCAGGGTCCGGAACACTCCTCGGCACGTATCGAGCGTTACCTCCAGCTGTGCGCCGACAACAACATGCAGGTCGTGCAGCCCACCACCGCTGCGCAGATCTTCCACCTGCTGCGTCGCCAGATGATCCGCCTGTTCCGCAAGCCGCTGATCATCATGACGCCCAAGTCGCTGCTGCGTAACAAGGATGCCGGTTCGCCCCTGTCCGACCTGGCCAAGGGTTCGTTCCAGACCGTGATTCCGGAAGTCGACGAAACCATCGACGCCAAGAAGGTCAAGCGCATCGTCGCTTGCTCGGGCAAGGTTTACTACGACCTGGTCAACGCCCGCAAGGAACGTGGCCAGACCGATACGGCCATCATCCGCGTCGAGCAGCTGTATCCGTTCCCGCACAAGGCGTTCGCAGCTGCGCTGAAGCAGTTCCCGAACTTCAACGAACTGGTGTGGGCGCAGGACGAGCCGCAGAACCAGGGCGCATGGCTGCAGATCCAGCACAACATCTTCGAGAATCTCTCCGAAGGTCAGAAGCTGGCCTACGCAGGTCGCCCGGCCAGCGCGTCGCCCGCCGTCGGCTACTACGACAAGCACTACGCGCAGCAGAAGGCACTGATCGAAACCGCCTTCGCCAAGCTCAAGGGCTTTGTGCTGACCAAGTAATCATGCTGGCAAACGGGGCGCGCTGCGGAGGGCGGCCCCCCGTTTCCATCACAACGAATCACCCGAAAATCGGAGAACCCTAAATGGCTCAAATCGAAGTAAAAGTCCCGCAATTATCAGAATCCGTTGCCGAAGCAACCCTGCTGCAGTGGCACAAGAAAGTGGGCGAACCCGTCTCCCGTGACGAAAACCTGATCGACATCGAAACCGACAAGGTCGTGCTGGAACTGCCGTCCCCGGACGCAGGTGTCATCACCCAGATCATCAAGGCCGACGGCGCTACCGTCGTGGCCGGCGAAGTCATTGCCATCCTGGACACCGATGCCTCGGCCCAGGTTGCACCGACCGAAGTCAAGGCTGCTCCCGCTCCGCAAGCTGGCAACGAGCCGACCCCGGTGGCCGCTCCCGAGCTGGCTTCCAAGGGTGACGTCGCCATGCCGGCCGCTGCCAAGCTGCTGGCCGACAACAACCTGTCGACCTCGCAAGTCACCGGCACCGGCAAGGATGGCCGCGTGACCAAGGGCGACGTGCTGGGCGCGCTGTCGGCTCCCGCCGCCGCTCCTGCTGCTGCCGCCGCCAAGCCGGCCCTGGCAGCTGTTGCCGCACCGGTCAAGGCCAGCCTGGAAAGCCGTCCGGAACAACGCGTGCCGATGAGCCGCCTGCGTGCCCGCGTGGCAGAGCGTCTGGTGCAGTCGCAATCGACCAACGCCATCCTGACCACCTTCAACGAAATCAACATGCAGCCGGTCATCGACCTGCGCAACAAGTACAAGGACAAGTTCGAGAAGGAACACGGCGTCAAGCTGGGCTTCATGTCCTTCTTCGTCAAGGCGGTCGTGCACGCCCTGAAGAAGTACCCGATCGTCAACGCCTCGGTCGATGGTAACGACATCGTCTACCACGGCTACTTCGACATCGGTGTGGCCGTCGGTTCGCCCCGTGGCCTGGTGGTGCCCATCCTGCGTGATGCGGACCAGATGTCGATTGCCGACATCGAAAAGAAGATCGGTGAATTCGGCCAGAAGGCCAAGGACGGCAAGCTGTCCATCGAAGAACTGTCGGGCGGTACCTTCACCGTCTCCAACGGCGGCACCTTCGGTTCCATGCTGTCGACCCCGATCATCAACCCGCCGCAATCGGCGATCCTGGGCATCCACGCCACCAAGGACCGCGCTGTTGTCGAAAACGGCCAGGTTGTTGTGCGTCCGGTGAACTACTTCGCCCTGTCCTATGACCACCGCATCATCGACGGCCGCGAAGCCGTCCTGTCGCTGGTGGCCATCAAGGAAGCCCTGGAAGACCCGGCCCGTCTGCTGCTGGATCTGTAATGACCGCCGGAGGGGCTACTGCGCAACCCGATCTCGCTGCTGCGATGCTCGCCGTACGACCGTACGGCTGCGCTTCTCGCAGCGACCTCGGGCTGCTCGCTACGCCCCTCCGACGGCCCACAGAGTTGCCTAGGCGCTGAAAAGCTCAAAGCGTTCAGCGCTTTTTTGTATCCGCGGATAGTTTGTCCGCGACAAATAGAATTGGAAATGACATGAGCAAGAATTTTGACGTCGTCGTCATCGGTGGCGGCCCCGGCGGCTACATCGCCGCCATTCGCGCAGCCCAGCTGGGCTTCAACACCGCCTGCATCGACGAATGGAAGAACGAGAAGGGCGGCCCGGCACCGGGCGGTACCTGCACCAACGTCGGTTGCATTCCCTCCAAGGCGCTGCTGCAATCGTCCGAGCACTACGAGCATGCCAGCCACGGCTTCGCCGAGCATGGCATCGAAGTCAAGGGCCTGGGCCTGAACCTGGAAAAGATGCTGGGTCGCAAGAACACCGTGGTCAAGCAGAACAACGACGGCATCCTGTACCTGTTCAAGAAGAACAAGGTGTCCTTCTTCCATGGCCGCGGCTCCTTCGTCAAGGGTGATGCCAACGGCTACGAGATCAAGGTCGCCGGCGCTGCCGAAGAAACCATCACCGCCAAGCACGTCATCGTCGCCACCGGCTCCAATGCCCGTGCGCTGCCGGGTGCCGAGTTCGACGAAAAGCTGATCCTCTCCAACACCGGTGCACTGGCCATCTCCGAAGTGCCCAAGAAGCTGGGCGTGATCGGTGCCGGCGTGATCGGCCTGGAAATGGGTTCGGTCTGGCGTCGCCTGGGCGCGGAAGTGACCGTGCTGGAAGCCCTGCCGACCTTCCTGGGTGCAGTGGACGAACAGATCGCCAAGGAAGCCCAGAAGCTGCTGACCAAGCAGGGCCTGGCAGTGAACCTGGGTGTGAAGATCGGTACCATCAAGGCCGGCAAGAACAGCGTCTCCGTGGAATACACCGATGCCAAGGGCGAAGCCCACACCGGCGAATTCGACAAGCTGATCGTCTCCATCGGCCGTACCCCCAACACCATCGGCCTGAACGCCGAAGGCGTGGGCCTGAAGCTGGACGAGCG